>NZ_JAOCGL010000063.1:0-23195 GCF_029842485.1 Stenotrophomonas sp. GD03777 | reverse complement strand
CGCTTTCGTCATTGGAAGGCGCAGGTACCTGCATGCGGTACTGACGGCTCCTCCCCCGTTCGGCGTTGCCGCTTCCATGTACCGCACCACCCTGAACCTGCTTGCCGGCGCGATCGCGCTGGGCCTCACTGCTGGCACCGCCAGCGCCTCTGAAACCACCGATGCCGGCAAGGACAGCACCACCCTCGGCGCCGTGCTGGTGACCGGCTCCAACATCAAGCGCAGCGATACCGCCGGGCCCAACCCGGTGCAGATCGTCAGCCGTGAACAGATCGAGCAGACCGGCCGCTCCACCCTCACCGACGTGCTGCGCAATCTGTCGGCCAATGCCGGCAACAGCTTCGACGAGCAGTACACGGGCAGCTTCGCCGCCGGCTCTGCATCGATCGGCCTGCGTGGCCTGTCGCCGAAGAACACGCTGGTGCTGGTCAACGGCTACCGCGTGTCCAACTTCGGCTTCGCGCTCAATACCCAGGACACGTTCGTCGACCTCAACGCGCTGCCGATCAGCGCAGTCGAGCGCATCGAAGTGCTCAAGGATGGTGCTTCGGCGGTGTATGGCTCCGATGCCATCGCAGGTGTCATCAACATCATCCTGCGCAGGAACTTCCAGGGCGTGGAAGTGGGTGGCGGCTTCGGTACCGCCACCCAGGGCGGCCTGAACGAACGCAAGGCCAACCTGCTGGCCGGCTTCGGCGACCTCGAACAGCAGGGCTGGAACGTGCTGTTCGGCTTGGACCTGCTCAAGCGTGATCGCCTCGACGCCGACCAGCGCGCCTATACCCGCAGCGGCGATTTCCGCGACAAGCCCGGCGGACGCCTGGCCGGCTGGTCCACCGCCGGTGGCAACTGGCTGTCCAACCCACGTGCACCTCAGCCGTTCGCCAACTGCCCCGAGGGCAGCCAGCTGCGCCCGTACAGCGACTTCGGCAGTACCCTGCCCGGCCAGGCCTGCGCCTTCAATGCGCAGCCGTTCAAGACCCTGCAACCCGGCGCCGAGCGCCTGCAGGCCTCGTTGAGTGCAACCTACCGCTTCAATGACAGCGTCGAGGCCTTCGCCGATATGCTGTACAGCCACAACAAGGCCGACCAGATCTTCAGCGCGCCGCTGACCGTCGGCCCCGGCCTGCGCGCGTACAACCCGGCCACCGGCACGCTGATTGACGTGCCGGCGGTGCTGCCGGTCGGCCACCCGAACAACCCGGGCAGCACGCCGCTGCCGTTCGAGTACACCTTCTTCGATCTCGGCCCGCGCCTGAAGGACAACACGCAGGTGTTCTACCGTGCCCTGGCCGGCGTGCGCGGCAGCGGTGAACGCTGGGACTGGGAAGTCGCGGCGCTGACCTCGCAAAGTGCGCAGCGCGAGTACGTCGACAATTTCGTCAACCGCTATGCGTTCGAACAGATCCTGCGCGACGGCAGCTACAACTTCCTCAACCCGTCCGCCACGCCGGGCGCGCTGGATGCACTGCGTCTGCAGACCAAGCGGCCAGGCTGGTACAAGCTGCACGCGTTGAACCTGAAGGCCTCGACCTCGCTGTGGCAGATGCCGGCCGGTACGGTCGGCTTTGCCTGGGGTGCCGAGTTCCGCAAGGAATCGCTTGACGCGCGCACCAGCGCGCAGGTGCTGTCGGGCACCGAACTGCGCCCGGCCATCAACGTGGTCAACGGCGAGCGCCAGGTCAGTGCCGCCTATGCCGAACTGAGCGTGCCACTGCACCGCACGTTGGAGCTGCAGGCGGCTGGCCGCGGCGATCACTATGACGACTTCGGCAAGGCGTTCTCGCCGAAGGTGGCGCTGCGCTGGCAGCCGCTGGACAGCCTGCTGCTGCGTGGTTCGTTCTCGCGTGGCTTCCGCGCCCCCTCGCTGCCGGAGATCGCGCCCGGCCAGACCGTCAGCTACGGCTCGGTGATCGATCCGCTGGATCCGCTGCAGCCCGGCGGCAGCCGTGGCGTCACCAACATCCGCACCGGCAACCCCGACCTGAAGGCCGAACGCTCGCGCAACTTCAACGTGGGTGCGGTGTGGTCTCCGGATGGTGATACCAGCATCGGCCTGGACTGGTACCGCATCGAGCAGGACAACCTGGTCAAGCCGGACAGCGCGCAGTTCATCGTCGACAACCCGACCCTGTTCCCGGGCCGCGTGCAACGTGATGCGCAGGGACGCATCCAGTTCATCTCCAACCAGTATGCCAACCAGGGCGAGTTGACCACCTCGGGGCTGGACCTGGACGCCAGCCGCACCTTCCGTACCGACGGCTGGGGCAACTTCACCGTGGCCGGCAGCTGGACCCACCTGCTGAGCTTCAAGCAGCCGCTGGTGGCTGGCCAGTCGCCGTACGAAGGCGCCGGCAACAACCGCCACGGCGCACTGCCGCGTACGCGCGGCACCACCTCATTGAACTGGGCGGTGGGCGACTGGAGCAGCACGCTGAGCCTGCAGTACGTGAGCGGCTACGACCAGCGCGTGGCGACGGCGACCAGCAATCCGGGGCTGCGTAACCGCGTCAAGCCGTATCACCAGCTGGACCTTTACGTGGCGTACGAGGGAATTCCGAATACCACGCTGTCGCTGTCGGTGCTGAACCTGACCGACAAGGATCCGCCGTTCGATCCGGCTGGCGGTTCCAACGGCTTCGACATCAGCCAGTACAACCTTCGCGGACAGTTCGTCTCGCTGGGTGCGCGCTACCGGTTCTGATGCGCCAACGGGGCGGCGATGGTGCGCCGCCCCGTTCGCGTTGCCGGCCAGCGGCCGGCACTACCATCACCGGCTCAGGTGCAGGAACTGCAGGTGCCGTTCGTACTGGCTGATGATGTCGTTGATGATCTGCTTGCGGCTGTAGCCCACCAGGTCGTAGTCCTGGCTGCCTTCGAACAGATGCACCTCGGCGCGGTAGTAGCGCTGGTTGCGCAGCTGCTGCGCGGCAAACGACGGGGTCAGGTAGCCGCTCAGGATCACCCGGTACAGGAAGTCCTGCTGCTCGCCGTGGTTCACCGTCAGCTCCATGTCGCCGGCCTCGAAGCGGGTGGATACATCCCAACCCTGCCCGCGCAGCTGTTCGGCCACCGCCTCCATCGCCGGCTTCACGGTGTCATCCATGAAGCGGTAGACCTGGTCGCGCACCGGGAAGTGCATGGCCTGGCTCAGGCGCTGGCGCCAGCCCTGATGATGGCGATCGTCTCCGATCAACGGCGACGGCCGGTACTGCAGCGCGCGCTTGCGGTGCGACTCGTCACTGAACGCGCGGGTCAGGCCCCACATCATCAGCAGCAGGATCGCCGAGAACGGCAGCGATGCCAGCACCACCGCCGATTTCAATGCATCGATGCTGCCGGCCAGCAACAACCCTGCGGTCAGCACCGCAATCACTGTGCCCCAGAACACGCGCAGCCAGCGCGGACCATCGTCTTCGGGTGATCCACCATGCGACGACAGCGTGGACAACACCACCGCTCCCGAATCAGCGGAGGTCACGAAGAAGATGAAGCTCACCAGCACCGTCACCGCGATCACCGTGCGGCTCCACGGGTAGCCATCCAGCAGTGCATACAACACGGTCGGTGGGTCATCCACCGCCAGCTGCGCCAGTTGCTGCTGGCCGTGGTGGAGCACCTGGTCCAGCGCGCTGTTGCCGAAGATCGACAGCCAGGCCAGGGTGAAGCCGAGCGGGATCAGCAGCACCCCGAACACGAATTCGCGGATGGTACGGCCACGTGAGATGCGCGCGATGAACAGGCCGACGAACGGTGCCCAGCCGATCCACCAGGCCCAGTAGAACACCGTCCAGCCGCCCAGCCATTCCGGTCGGCCGCCATAGGCGTACACATCGAAACTCTTGCCGACCACGCTGCCCAGGTAGTCGCCCAGGTTCTGCATCAGCGTGCTGAACAGGTACTGCGTCGGCCCGGCGAACAGCATGAACAGCACCAGCGCGATCGCCAGCAGCATGTTGATGTTGGCCATCCAGCGCACGCCCTTCTCGACGCCGGACACGGCCACGGCCACGGCCGCGCCCATCATGCTGACCACCAGGATGATCTGCACCAGGTTGGAGTGCGGAATGTCGAACAGGTGCGAGAGGCCGGCATTGAGGTGCAGCACGCCGAAGCCCATGTCGGCACCGATGCCGAATACGGTGGCGACGATGCCCAGCGCATCCACGGTGTAGCCGATCGGGCCATTGATGCGCTTGCCGATCAGTGGGTACAGCGCAGAGCGCAGGGCCAGTGGCAGGTTGTGGCGATAGGCGAAGTAGGCCATCGCCATCGCCGCCAGCGCGAACACGCCCCAGCCGTGCAGGCCCCAGTGCAGGAACAGCAGCTGCATGGCCTGGCGCGCGCCAGCCTCGCCTGCGGCCGGATCGCCCTGCGGCGGCTGCAGGTAGTGGGTCAGCGGTTCGGATACGCAGAAGAAGAACAGGGTGATGCTGATGCCGGCGGCGAACAGCATGCCGGCCCATGAGAGGTAACTGAACTCCGGCTCGTCATGGTCGGCACCCAGCTTGATGCCACCGTACTTGGACAACGCCACGCCCACCACGAACACCAGGTACAGGGTCATGGCCAGCAGGTAGTACCAGCCGACGTTGAGGGCGGCCCAGTCCTGTGCCTTGAGCAGAAGGCGGCCCGCGCCGAGCGGGAACAGGCTGACGAACAGCGCGAACGCCACGACAACGATCGCCGCGAAGGCGAACACAGGCCGAAGGGTGCGCACCGGGGATTGTTGCGGCTCCAGTACTTCCATGGGGCGGCGTTCTCCGGAAGATCAAAGGGTTAGCCGACCGATTCTGGCTGAACCGCAGTGGACAGAGCATGAAGTTGCGGCCTGTGGTCGCAGGCCCGTCCGCTCATTCCGTGGTATCACGCGCGCGCTGCGACGCACCCTTGCTTGCGCGGGCCGCGCGCACCGCCTGCGGCGCGGCCACGCGCATCCTGTCCGATCACGACATTACATGCACCGCACACAGCTTGTTGCCATCCGGGTCACGCAGATAGGCCAGGAACACCTGCCGACCGGACATGTTGCGGACGCCGGGCGGATCTTCGATGGCGCTGCCACCGTGAGCCACTCCAGCTTCCTGCCAGGCACGCACGGCCTCTGCACTGCCCAGACTGAAACCGATGGTGCCGCCGTTGGCATGGCACGCTGGCTGCCCATCGATCGGCGCGGTTACACCGAACATCCGCCCATCCTTGAAGTACAGCAGCCGTCCCTTCTCGTCGAATACGCCCGCACGCGCGTCCATCGCGGCGAACAGGGCGTCGTAGAAGCGACGTGCGGCATCCATGTCGTTCGTCCCTACGGTGATGTGGCTGAACATGCGGGCACTCCATGTGGAAAACCGCAGTGTCGATGAGCGCGGGCGACTTCGCAAATCGCTGCACCCTCGCCGCCCCGCTCGCGACCGGGCGTGCTGCTACTTGGCGGTGCTGAGCAGCAGTACCGCCGCCGTGACCAGACCGATGCCGACCCAGCCGATCGGCCGCAGGCGGTTGCCGAACAACAGGCGGCCGCAGCTGGCGGTGCCGATCACGCCGATCGCCCCCCACATCGCATAGGCCGTGGCCAGATCCATGTAGCGCACGGCCTGGCCCAGCAGGGCGAAGGCGATCCAGACCAGGACGATCGCACCGACGCCCCAGCGCCAACGACGGAAACCTTCCGACTTGGCCACCATCATGTTGGCGGCGACGTCGATCAGCGCCGAGCAGATCACGAAAAACAGGGCCAGGGTGTTCATCAGTGCGCCTCCCCGAGGGTGACGCAGACGATGCCGGCCACCGCCAGCATCAGGCCGGCCAGCTGCTGCAGCGACAGGCTCTCGCCGAACACGGTGAGGCCGACCACGGTCAGCAGGGTCAGGCCGAGGCCTTCCCACACCGCGTAGGCCACGCCCACAGCAATGCGGCGCACCGACTGCGCGAGGAAGAAGTAGGACAGCGCCAGCGCGCCGGCCATGATCAGGTAGCCGCTCCAGCCGCCGTCGCGGGCGGCATGGGCCATGAACGAGGTGCCGACCACCTCGGCGATGATCGCCACGGTCAGGCAGGCCCAGGCGGCCAGCGCGCCACGGGCGGGAACAGTACGGGACATGTGAAGCTCCTTGCAGGCGGGGACCGCGCCGCCTCTTCAATGGGTCCACGGCATGCGTGGAGGGTCCGGAACGCCCGCAGACAGGGGCGACGGCGGCCAGTATCATCGCCTTTTACGGTGGCACCAAAATGGATCCCATCGACAGGAGCGATGGATCAATGCCCTATTCCCCCGAATCCCTGCAGGCCTTCGTGGAAGCGGCCGCGCTGGGCTCGTTCTCGGCGGCGGCGCGCCGCCTGCGCAAGACCCAGTCAACGGTCAGTACCGCCATTGCCCATCTGGAGGCCGACCTGGGCGTGAGCCTGTTCGACCGCAGCGGGCGCTACCCCCGGTTGACCGAGGCCGGGCGCCAGGTGCTCGGCCATGCCCAGGAAATCCTCGCCGCCGATGCCCGCCTGCAGCAGTTGAGTGTGCGCCTGGCCGCGCCGGTCGAAGCGCGGCTGACCGTGGTGTTCTCCGACGTGTACCAGCTCGATCCGGAGCAGCGCGTGCTGCAGCGCTTTGCCGAAGCATTCCCGGAGATCGAACTGGAATGGCTGGATGCCGAAGGCGATGACGTGCTGGAGCTGGTCGGCAGCGGCCGCGCCGCGCTGGGCCTGCTGCCGCAACAGGAAAGCTATCCGGATGGCCTGATGGCCCGGCCGTTGGCCCATCACAGCGAACTGTCGGTGTACGTGGCGCGCGAGCACCCACTGGCCAGCGCCGGCCGTCGCAGCGCCGCACAGCTGGCGCGGCACCGGCAGGTGCGATTGAGTGCGGAGGTCGATCAATCCCACATCGTCACCGGCCTGGCCTGGACCGCCACCGACTATCTGATGGTGATGGAGATGGCCGAGGACGGCATCGGCTGGGCCGAGCTGCCGCGGGCACTGGTGCAACGTTATGACCGCGGGCGACTGGTGGAACTGACGCTGCCCGGCTGGCCGCGGCGCATCCACAGCGACCTGCTCTGGCGCCGCGACGCGCCGCCGGGACCGGCCGCACTGTGGTGGGCCGACGCGTTGGGGTGATACGAGTTGCCGGCCAGCGGCCGGCACTACCGGTCAACGATGGGCGAGCGCGTAATCCAGTGCCGCGCACACCGCGGCCACCTGCGCGTCGTTGCACTGCTGCGGGGTCGCCCGTGGGCTGTCCGGGTAGACCTCGGTGGTGGTAGTGAACTTCGCACCGGTGATGCCCGCGCACAGTCCCAGCTTCACCAGCGGATATTCGATCACGCCGTGGGCCACCAGCGGCGAACCGATGATCTCGCCCTTGTCGTCAGCCGGCGCGATGTGGGTGACCTTCTCCACCGCGGCGATCACCGCCTGCTGGAAGGCCGGCTGCGGGTTCTCGCTGTCATCCACCAGGTAGAAGCCATCGGGGATCAGGCCCGGTTCGAACGGCCTGCCGTCACGCGCGGCCAACGCCGGGCGGAACTCGCTCTCGTCGCTGTCGGTGGTCTCGTGCAGGTCGATGTGCAGCACGAACTGGCCCTTGTACGGCGCGATCAGATCGATCACCGCCGTTGATTCACGCGCCGGGCCGTCGGCGCGGAAGTTGCGGTTCGGGTCGATCGCATCGAAGTTCCAGCGGTTGATGCGCTCGAAGCCCCACGGATTCACGCACGGTGCCACCAGCAGATTGGCCTTGCCGGCGTAGTCGGCGGCGTGCTTTTCGAGGAATTCCAGCGCGCCCATCACGCCGCTGGTCTCATAACCGTGCACGCCACCGGTAACCAGGGCAGCCGGCAGCACCGGGTTCCAATCGCGGCTGCGCAGGGCGAACAGGGTGTAGGTCTCGCCAGCGTAGTCGAGCTGGCCGTAGGCCACCTTGTCGAAGCGCGAGGCCAGCGCCTCGATGCGCGGCAGCACTTCCTCGTCATAGCGACGCAGGCGCTGCTGGCGGCCACGCCACGTCTCCCGTTCCGCCGCTCCCCACGGCTGGCCAGGGGTTCCGACGGGGTAGAAGGCGGCTTGGGACATGGCAGATCTCAGCGAGTCAGGAAGCAATCGCCCACTCTACCACTGGGGGAACAGCGTGAACCGGCGGCGCATTCCATTGGCGAATGGAATCAGCAATAATTCTCATTTACCGCCTTCCACAGCCCGCACCGATGCCCATCCCTGCCCTGCAACCGGCCCGCCTGCCGCTGGCCGCCGCCCTTACCCTGTGCCTGCTCCCGGCCGCCACCGCCTTCGCCCAGGACGGCGCCACCACGCTGGACAGCATCCAGGTCTCGGGCCGCTGGCTGGGCACCGGCCTGCATGACAGCGTGAAGAGCTTCGCCGGCGCGCGCACCGTGGTCGACCGCCAGCGCATCGAGGCCAGCGGCGCGGCCAGCCTCGGCGATGCGATGCGCCGCATCCCCGGCGTGCAGGTCACCGACAACTCCGGCACCGCGGGCAGTTCGGTGTCGCTGAACATCGGCGTGCGCGGCCTCACCGGGCGCTACTCGCCGCGCTCGACCGTACTGTTGGACGGCGTGCCGCTGGCGGTGGCGCCGTATGGCCAGCCACAGCTGTCGTTCGCGCCGACCAGCCTGTCCAACATCGAGTCGATCGACGTGGTGCGCGGCGGCGGCGCGGTGCGCTACGGGCCGCAGAACGTGGGCGGCATCATCAACTTCAGCACCCGCTCCATTCCCACCGAGGCCGGCCTGCACGGCGAAGCCGGCATGCGCTACACCGCCTACGACCATGGCGGCGGTGACAGCACCCAGTACAACGCCTTCCTCGGCGGTACCGGCGACAATGGCCTGGGCGCGGCCCTGCTGTACTCCGGCCAGGATGGTCGCGGCTGGCGCCGGGGCAGCGATGACCGCTTCAATGATCTCGCGCTGAAGTTCGCCTACGCCATCGATGCGCAGCAGGAACTGCGCGCCAAGCTGTCCTACTACGATGTGCGCTCGCTGACCCCGGGCGGCCTGACCCGCAACCAGTACGAGGCCGATCCGTTCCAGAACACCCGCCCCACCGATTTCTGGAAGGGCCACCGCACCGGCGTCGACCTGGGCTACACCAACACGCTGTCGGCCAACAGCGAGTTCGAGGTACTGGCCTATTACAACGAAAGCAGCCGAGCCAGCTCGCTGATCAACGCCGCCAATACCCAGCTGACCGTGCAGCCGCGCGACTACCGCGTGCTCGGCATCGAGCCGCGCTACACCCAGCGCCTGCACTGGGGCAGCAGCGTGCATGACATCACCGCGGGCTATCGCTTCCTGCGCGAGCGCGGCAACGACCGCAGCTACACCGTCACCCGCCGCACCGGCGTGGCCAGCGCCACCACCCGCTTCGACAACGCCACCGATGCGCATGCGTTCTACATCGACGACCGCATCGCGATCGGCCAATGGCGGATCACTCCGGGCGTGCGCATGGAATGGATCGACATGGACCGCCGCCAGGCCGGTGGCGCGGCAACCTTCAGCAGCCGCAACGACAAGGCCCTGCCCTCGCTCAACATCGCCTACCTGCTGACCCCGCAGCTGACCGTGTTCGGCAACTACACCACCTCGTTCGGGCCGGTGCAGAACATCCAGCTCAATTCGCAGACGGCCAACAACCCGCTGAACCCGGAAATCGCCAGGACCACCGAGCTGGGCGCGCGCTGGCAGGACGGCGCCCTGCGCGCGGAAGTGACCGTGTTCAAGATGCGCTTCGACAACCAGATCCTGCAGGTACCGGGAATCACCCCGCCGACCTTCCAGAACATCGGCGCCACCGACCACAAGGGCGTGGAGAGTGCACTGGAGTACCACTTCGCCGAGGACAGTGCGCTGGCCGGGTTGGAGCTGTACGCCAACTACACCTGGACCAAGGCGATCCAGCAGTCGGGCGACAACCGTGGCCTGGACGTGCCGTTCTACTCGCGCGACACCGACAGCGTCGGCGCCCGCTACGCACTGGCCGGCTGGACCTTCAATGTCTCCAGCACCCACCAGAGCGGCCAGTTCTCCGATGCCGCCAACACCTGGGAAGAAACCGCCGATGCGCGCGTGGGCCGCGTGCCGGGCGTGCGCCTGTGGAACGCGCAGGTGGCCTGGCAGGTGCCGGGCCTGGGCGACAGCGAGATTGCGCTGGGCGTGAACAACCTGGCCGACAAGCGCTGGTACACCCGCAACGTTGATGGCAACGCCGGCCGCATGGTGGCCGCGCCGCGCACGTTCTACGTGCAGGGCCGCTACCGCTTCTGAGGCGGTAGCCACCCGATGCGGTGACGGTGGCGCTCACGGTGGCGGCGTATCATGCCGCCACCATGTCACTGCCTGTTTCGCCATCGCGCCTGCATCTGGCCTTCCAGGGCCTGCGCCTGCGCCTGCGTGGCAGCGACCTGTGGTTCATCGCGCTGGCGTTGCTGGTCGGCTTGATCGCCGGCTACCTGACCCTGCTGCAGTCGGGCATCGCGCGCTGGCTGCAGGGCACGCTGTATGGCCTGGACGACGGTATGCGCCTGAGCTCCCTGCCCTCGCTGACATGGACCGCGCTGCTGGTGCTGCCGCTGGGTGGCCTGCTGGTCGGCCTGGTCAGCCTGGCCGCGACCCGGCTCAAGCGGCCCCTGCTCGATGCGGTGGAAGCCAATGCCCTGCATGGCGGCCGCATGTCGATGCGCGACAACCTGATCGTGCTGACCCAGACCCTGCTGTCCAATGGCTGCGGCGCCTCGGTGGGTCTGGAGGCTTCGTATACGCAGATGGGCGCCGGCAGTGGTTCGCAGCTGGGCCGGGTGATGCGCCTGCGCCGCAATGACGTGCGCATCCTGGTCGGCGCCGGTGCCGCCGGCGCCATCGCCGCCGCCTTCGGTGCGCCACTGGCGGGCGCGTTCTATGCGTTCGAGATCGTCATCGGCGCCTACACCCCGGCCGCACTGGCGCCGGTGGCGGTGGCTGCACTGGCCGGCGCGTTCGTGGCCGACCAGGCTGGCATCGAGGCCTACCTGCTGCCCGCTGCCTCGACCATCGACGTTCGCGCCGCCGACTACGCCATCTACGGTCTGCTCGGCTGCTGCTGCGCGATGGTCGGCATTGCCATCATGCGGCTGATCGCCTCGATCGAGGGCACGGTCAAGCGCAGCCCGCTGCCTGCCTGGGGTCGGCCGGTGGTCGGTGGACTGCTGCTGATACCGCTGGCCCTGGCCAGCCCGCAGGTGCTGTCGTCCGGACATGGCGCCCTGCACCTGGACCTGACCACGCACCTGCCGCTGATCTGGATCGGCGGCCTGCTGACCCTGAAGTGCCTGGCCTCGGGCATCTCGCTGGGCTTCGGCTTCCGTGGCGGCCTGTTCTTCGCCTCGCTGTTCATGGGCACCCTGGTCGGCGCGCTGTTCGCCGGCCTGCTGGCCATGGCCACCGGCGTGCCGGTGGTCGACGCCACCTCCGCCGCGCTGGCCGGCATGGCAGCGCTGGCCGCAGCCGTGGTCGGCGCGCCGATGACCATGGCCATGCTGGTACTGGAAGGCACCCACGACTTCCTGCTGACCAGCGTGGTGATGAGTGCGGTGCTGGTGTCCAGCACGCTGGTACGGCAGTGGTTTGGTTATTCGTTCTCGACCTGGCGCATGCACCTGCGCGGGGAGACCATCAAGAGTGCCCGCGACGTGGGCTGGGTACAGAACCTCAACGCCGGCCGACTGATGCGCAAGGGCGTGGCCACCGCCCCGTCCGACCTTGACGCCGCCACGTTCCGCCAGCGCTTCCCGCTGGGCTCGGGCAGCCGGGTGATCCTGATCGACAGCGAGGGCCACTACGCCGGCATCGTGCAGATTCCGCGCGTCTACGGCGACGGCGTGAAACCGGAGACGGCGATTGGCGAGCTGGCCGAGAACCGTGACGTGTCGCTGTCGCCGTCCGCGGACGTGGTCAGCGTGATGCAGCGCTTCGACCAGACCCAGGCCGATGAACTGGCCGTGGTCGGCGCCGACGGCCAGGTGCTGGGCGTAGTGTCCGAAGCCTTTGTACGCAAGCGCTACGCTGAGGAGCTGGACAAGCGCCAGCGCGAACTGATGGGCGAGCGCGTCGACGACACCGACTGACCCGACAAAAAGGGGACGGAGGGGATTAAGTCGCTTCTGGCACTTTCGAAATCCACGCATGGCGTGGATCTACTGTCACCTCGACCGGGTAGACTCCGGCCATGCGCTTCATTGAGACTTTCCAGGCAGGTCCCTTCGCCGACACCGTGGTCAGCCTGCTGGCCGCCTTCGTGCTGGGTACGTTGATCGGTGCCGAGCGCCAGTACCGGCAACGCACCGCCGGCCTGCGCACCAACGTGCTTGTGGCAGTCGGCGCCGCCGCCTTCGTCGACCTCGGCATGCGCATCGCCGGCAGTGCCGAGGCGGTGCGGGTGATCTCCTACGTGGTCTCCGGTGTCGGCTTCCTCGGCGCCGGCGTGATCATGAAGGAAGGCATGAACGTGCGTGGCCTGAACACCGCCGCCACCCTGTGGTGCTCTGCAGCGGTCGGCAGCTGCACCGGCGCGGACATGCTGGCCGAAGGCGTGCTGCTGACCGTGCTGATCATCGCCGGCAACACCCTGCTGCGGCCGTTGGTGAATGCCATCAACCGCATTCCGATCAACGAGGCAGCGACCGAAGCCACCTACGAGGTGCGCCTGAGCGTGGATGCCGACGCCGTGCCGCGGGTGCGCGAGCGCCTGGTCGATGCGCTGGAAGCGGCGCAGTATCCGGTGGGCGATGTGCAGGTGGTCCAGCATGCCGACGCGCCTACCGATGTGATCGCGGTGCTGGTCAGTACGGCCGTGAGTGCCGATGAACTGGACGTGGTGCTGGCACGGATGGAGCAGGTGCCGGGCGTGCTGCATGCCACGTGGGAAGTCAGTACCCGCGATTGATTCAACCGCCCATCCGCTGCTGCGCGCGCAACAGTTTCCGGAACGAACCGCACTTGCGGGCATCCTCCGCCTGCGGGCAGGCCGCTGCGCGCTGCAGGTGCCGGCGCACCCGCTGCAACCGGGTGATCTGCCGCTGCAGCACCTCGGCTTGTGCCAGCAGTGCCTCGCGGTCGAGTGAGATGCACCCCTGCTGCGACGGCAGCGATGCACCGATCTGCTGCAGCGACAGCCCGGCCGCCTGGCCCAGGCCGATCAGCGCCAGCCGTTCCAGCACCTGCGCGTCGTACTGCCGGCGCAGGCCGCGCTCGCTGACGCCGGCGGCATCGCAGATCTCGTTCATGTAGATGTTGCGACGCAGGTTGAGCCGCATGAAGTTCTCTGCACGCTGCGCGATCAGATAATGCGTGCGCCGCGCACGGGTGCAGCCTGGGCGATCCGCCGCACCGGCGCCCAGCAGGGCCTGCACATGCTCATGCAGCAGGTTCTCGGTTTCATCCGGCTGCAGCCCTGCCCCCTGTCCCAGCTGCAGGTGCAGCTGCTGGTAATGGCGCGCCAGCGGCGTGGCGTCGCTGGCCAGGTTGAACAGCGAAAGTGCCTGGCCGGCAGGTGGCGTGCTGCGCAGGCTCAGTTCGGTCAGCTTGCGCTGGACGCGGGCCACCGGCACCAGCATCAGGGTCATGTGCGTGCCCGGGCTCAGGGTGAACTCACTGATGCCCTCCGGCATGATCGTCAGCGCCATGCCCGGCGTGAGCGGCACGCCGTGGCACCAGCTCATCGTTTCATCGGTGGCGTGCAGGTACCCCAGCATCGCCCAGTCCGGCGGCAGCATGAAACGGCCACGGCAATGGAAGCCGCAGCTGATGCTGCAGAACAGGGCTTCCTCGTGCACGCGCGAAGCGAACGCCGCCCGTGGCCCGTTGCCATCCAGCAGCAGCAGTTCGACATCACAGACGCGAAGCACGCCGCTCAGCGTGGCCAGGTCTATGGACCGAAGGCCGCTGTCGTCGCTGTCCTCTACCCCACCATCGACCATGACAGTGTTGTCCCCCCGTTGATCCGCCATCCGCTGCGGCCCCCACTGCCTGACAGGGCGCGCAACGATCCAGAATCCATTTCCGTTGCCACGCCGGCGGCGCCGGCGTCGATGCGATCGTACAAATCAATGCAAGAGCTTGAATGCGAGTATGCCCAATAATCGGCAAAGGTAAACCCGCGGCCCGGCATGATGAAAATGGATACACAAGTGAAGAAAATGTCGGAGCGGCTGGCACGGTTTTCGCATGGACCACAAAGCGAATCACATTATCTGCACGACAATGAATCGTTTTGCGTGCGAACGGATTTTCGTCACAGAAACCGTCTGAAATTTTCAGGCTTCCGGGGTTTCTGCCGAATTTGCATATAGGTTCCGGTTGCAGCCAACCGCCATTCAGGCAAAGTCGACATTACGGTGATCCGGCCACCTGATCTGGCCGCACCCAGGGGGACAGCATGACCATGCACGCATCACTGGATGCCTCGACCACCGGCCCCGGGCCGTCCGGTCGCGACCGTGCGGCCGATGTCCCGCCTGGAAGCGATCACCCTGCTTGAGCACAGCGGGCCAGTCCCGCCGTGCCTCCTCCGCCAGGACGCGCGGAGGCCCACGGACGATCCCGGCGGAGCCGGGCCACCGCCCAACGCAGGTGTACTGCATCCGCAGACAGGTAGAGGGAGACATTGGTCATGAACGCATCGATCCGCAAATTCCTGAAGGAAGAAGACGGCGTCACCGCGCTCGAGTACGGGCTGCTGGCTGCCGTCATCGCTGGCGTCCTGATTGCGGTCGGCAACGACCAGATCAAGGGGTTCTTCGAAACGCTGTTCAAGAACCTCTCCGCACTGGCCACCAAGGCGTCGGGCTCGACGACCTGAGCGGCGACCGCGCGCGGCCGGCAGGGCCGCGACGGCGGGGCGCATGGAACCAGGCGAAGACCGTCCAGTGACGGACGATGGAGTGTGCGATGACAGTGCTGGGATTGTTGGCCATCGGCGTCTGCCTGCGGATCGCGATCAGTGATCTGTATGCCCGTCGGGTGCCCAACACCTGGCTGGTCGCCGCATGCGTGATCGCCACTGCGGTGATCGTGGTCGGCCAGTTCAGTGCGCCGCGCCAGCCGTGGCTGCCCCACCTGGCCGGCGCGGCGATCGGCCTGTTGGCGCTGCTGCCGTTCCATGCCCTGCGCTGGATGGGCGCCGGGGACGTGAAGTTCTTCGCCGTGGTGGGCCTGATGCTGGGCTGGCAGGCGCTGCTGCCGGTCTGGCTGGTAGCGAGCCTCGCGGCTGGGTTGCATGCCGTGCTGGTGCTGGCCGGTCGCCGCCTGGGCGTGCTGCTGCCCGGTCACCTGCAGATGCAGGTCAATCGCACCAGCACGCAGTGGCAAGCGCATCCGGTGCTGCGTGACATGCAGGCCGCCCGCCAGGGACGACGTGGCATTCCCTATGCAGCCTACCTGGCACTGGCCGCCATCGGCTGGGTGCTGGCCAGCATCTACGGAGGTGCACCATGAACATCCGCAGCCCACGCCTGCAACGCGGTGTCGCCAGCATCGAGTTCGCCCTGATGCTGATGCTCGGCCTGTTGCCGCTGCTGCTGTTCACCTTCTCCGGGGTGATGATCATGGCGGCGCAACAGACCCTGGCCACCGCCTCGGCCGAAGGCGCGCGCGCCTCGCTGCGCTACGGCACCGCCAGCGAACGACGCACAGCCGCCTGCGTCGCCGCACGAACCTCGATGCAATGGTTGCTGCAGTTTTCCAAGCAGAACGTGGACTGCAGCGCGGGGGGCAGCAACGCCATCGTGGTGTCGGCACAGGCGCCCTGCGCCGGTCTGGCCACGGCCCAGTGCATGACCGTGACGGTCAGCTACGACTACGCCAACCATCCCTTCCTGCCCGGCACCGCCACGCTCTACAAGTGGGTGATGCAGGCCCCCATCCGCAGCGTCGCGGTCGCGCAGCTCGATCTCGGCAGCGGCAATTGATGATCGGTACTTTGGAGACGGTTCCATGCTCAAGTTGACCCGCATCGCTGCCGTCGCCCTGATCGGCCTGGCCGTGCTGCTGGCGCTGATCGCCTTCATGATCGGGCGCAAACCCGCCGCACCTGCAACGGTCGCGCCAGTCGCTCACAACGAGGCCCAGGCGATCACCGTGGTCGAAGCCGTGGCACGCCTGCCTGCGGGCGAGCCGATCAGCGCCAACGGCCTGCGCCTGGCCCAGCGCACCTCACCCGTCCCCGGCGCCGCTACCAGCATTGCCGCCGTGACCGGCAAGGTGCCGGTGCAGGACATTGCCGAAGGCAGTGTGATCAACGGCAGCGCGTTGGCTCAGGGCTTCTCGCTGCAGCTGCGGCCGGGCGAGCGTGCCCTGGCCGTGCCCGTGGACGAACTGGTCGGTGCCGGCAACCGCATCCTTCCCGGTGATTTCGTCGACGTCTTCCTCAACCTCCGCAACGCCCAGCCCAACATCAACAGCCCTGGCGAAGCCGCGCAGACGCGCCTGCTGCTGTCGCGCCTGCGCGTCCTGAGCTACGGCCAGCAGGACATCGTGCCGGTGGCCACAGAGACTACTTCCAACAGCGAGGCCGACTCCCGCAACGACCCGCGCGCTGCCGACATCACCGGAAGTGGCAGCACGCACAGCAACAGCAATGAAGCGCCGCAACCCGCACGCAGCGCGGTGCTTGCGGTACCGGTGGCCGACGCCAACCGGCTGCTGCTGGGTGCGCAGCAGGGCAAGCTTTTCCTGGCCCTGCGCAATCCCGCCGATACCGGCCTGCCCGACCTGGCGTTGTTCCCGCAATCGCGCGGAGTGATCGACCCGCTGCGTGGGCTCGACGCCGAGCAGCAGCTCGCCCTGCAGCGGCCGGAGAACCACGCTTTTGCCGGTATCGACAGCGACGCGCTGGCCGGACGTGGCAGTGCACCGCAACGCGGCACCCCGGATTCACCGTCGCGCGCGCCGGCGCCACGTCGCAGTGCACCGCGCGCGTCGGGGATCGAGATCATCCGCGGCGACAGTTCCGCATCCCGTGCCTCCCTTTGACCTGCATCGAGTGCATCCATGACCGAACGTCGCCGCCGTCCACGCCTCTCCCTCCGCCAGCGCTGGCTGGCCCTGCTGCTGGTGCTGCTGGCGCCGGCAACGAGCGTGGCCGCCGATGACCTGGTGCTGCAGGCGCGCGAGCAGCGTCCCTGGAACCTGCCGGCCGACCTGGAGCGGGTGGCCATTGCCGACCCGGGTGTGGCCGACATCGTGATGCTGCGCGGGCAGCGCCAGGCGCTGCTGGTCGGCAAGATGCCCGGTACCACCACCCTGCTGCTGTGGCACCGCAGACAGGCCGAGCCACAGCGGTTGACGGTACGGGTGCAAAGCGCCGTACAGGGCGCTGCCAGCACCGGCGGTACCGGGCTGGTGTTCACCCAGCAGGACCAGCAGGGCCTCCTGCAGGGAAGCACCGACAGCATGCTCACGCACATGCAGGAACAGCGCACTGCGGCGATGGCGCTGGGCAAGGACGGCATGCTTGCCGATGCGTCCACCATCAACAGTGGGGGCGTGGTCCAGGTCGAGGTCAAGGTGGTCGAGTTCAACAAGACCGCGATGAAGCAGATCGGCATCAACTTCCAGAACCGCAACGGGGGCTTCGCCTATGGCTTCGCGCGGCCCGGCACTGGCCTGCCCGGCAATACCGGCCTGCTGCCCGGCATGAAGGAAGGCAACAGCAGCAACGAGGCCGTGTCGCCGATTTCCTCGGCGTTCCGGCTGGTGTTCGGCTCGACCAAGGGACTGTGGAACGCCGATGTCGAACTGCTGCAGAGCAATGGCATGGCGCGCGTGCTGGCCGAGCCGACGCTGGTGGCACTGTCCGGCCAGAGCGCCAGCTTCCTGGCCGGTGGCGAGCTGCCGATCCTGGAGCCGCAGGGGCTTGGCACCACCACCATCACCTACAAGCCCTTCGGCATCGGCCTGACCGTGACCCCAACGGTACTGGCGCCGAACCGGATCGCGCTGAAGGTGGCGCCGGAGGCGAGCGACCTGGACTACAGCAACGCGATCGTGCTCAACAACGTGCAGATTCCCTCGATCACCACCCGTCGCGCCGATACCACGGTCGAGCTGGGCGATGGCGAGAGCTTCGTCATCGGTGGCCTGGTCAGCTCCAACATCGTCTCCAACGTCAACAAGATTCCACTGCTGGGCGACCTGCCGATCATTGGTTCGTTCTTCCGCAACTTCGACTACAAGCGCCAGGACAAGGAGCTGGTGATCATCGTCACCCCGCGTCTGGTGCAGCCGCTGGCACGCAACACCGAACTGCCGCTGCCTGGCGAGCGCGAAGCCAAGCCGCATCTTCCCGAATGGGGGGCGTGGTTGCTGGGGCCGGTCAGCCAGGACCCGGTGCCCGGCTTCTCGCGCTGACTTCCATGACGCCTGCGGAACCACGCCCATGCCCTACGCCACCGCCCAGCCGCTGCATCCGCAAGGACCGCCGATGAACCTGGTCCTGTACGGCATCGACCGCGAACTGCTGCCCCGGCTGGCCGCCAAGCTGCCGCCGACCACCACCCTGCACTGGCAGGACAGCAGTGCGCCGACGTCGGCGCAGGACCTGCAACGCGGCCCGCAGAGCCTGGTGCTGCTTGACTTCCGGCCCGAGCACGCGGCTGCCTCGAGCGTACTGGCACAGCAGCTGCAGCAGACCCAGCCGGACCTGGCCCTGGTCGCGGTCGGCGCCACCAGCGCCGGCCAGGTCGAAGGCGTGGTGATTGCCCTGCGCGCCGGCCTGCGCGATGTGCTGGACCTGGACAGTGACAACGCCGGCATCGAGGCGGCCCTGCGGCGCGCACTGTCACCGCGCCCGGCCGCGGTGGCGCAGCATGCGCACAAGGCGCGCCTGATCGTGCTGCTGGGCGTGCGCGCAGGCGTCGGCACCAGTACCCTGGCCGCACATCTTTCGGTGCTGGCGCAACAGACGCGGGCCCTCGCCCAGGGCGATGCAGTGCAACAGGACGGCCTCCTGATGGAACTGGCACAGCCCACCGGTGACCTTGCGCTGTACCTCAATCTCGACAGCCGCTTCCACTACGAGGATGCGCTGCGCAACGCCAGCCGCATCGACGCCACCCTCGCACGCACCGCGATGGCGCGCCATGACTCCGGGCTGGTGCTGCTGGACCGTGCCGGCGGCAGTGATGCCGTGCCCCCGTCCGACCCTGGCGCGCTGCTGCAGCGCCTGCGCGGGGTGTTCGCCAGCGTGCTGTGTGATGCCGGCGGCTGCCCGCTGCGGCAGCTGCCGCCGCTGTTGCTGGACCAGGCAGACGAGATCTGGCTGGTCACCGATGCGTCGATCGCCACGCTGGTCTCGCTGGACCAGGCACTGAAGCATCTTGCAGGCCAGCGCGAGCGCGAGAAGCGCCTGCAACTGGTGATCAACCGCCACGACGACAGCAGCGGCATGAGCCCGGAACAGATCGCACGCCGCTTCGAACTGCCGTTGCTGGCGACATTGCCTGAACGACCGCGTGTGCGCCTTGCCGCCAGCCAGGGCCGCCTGCTGCTGCAGGATGCGCCGCGCGATCCCTACCTGCGTGCCCTCGCCCCGCTCGTGTCACGGCTGGACCCGGCTGCCTGCCCGGTCCAGCCGCATGGCCTGCGGGAAAGACTCTCCCTTGCCCTGGGTGGATCGCAATGGAAGACAAGGTAACCCCGTTCCCGCATGCCGTTGCCCGCCCGCTGCTGCACGAAAGCCCGGGCCACCTGCCGTTCGCACAGACCGAGCAGTACCAGAAGGTGCTGTCGGCCGCGCATGAGCACCTCCTCAACAGCATCGAGGACGAGCGCATCGACATCGATTCCTGGGCCCCGGATACCATCGCCCGCTGGGTGCAGGTACAGACCGTGGGCTTCATCCAGGAATGGCGCATCCCGATCAACGAAGAAGAGATGCAGGTGGTTGCCGAGGGCCTGGTCAAGGAGCTGACCGGTTTCGGCCCGCTGGACGACCTGCTCCACGACCCCTCCATCGAAGACATCCTGATCAACGGTTTCAAGGACGTGCACGTTTCGCAGGGTGGCCAGCTCCGGCGTGCCACCCAGCGCTTCACCGATGACACCCACCTGCTGCGCATCCTGCGCCGCATCCTCGCGCCGCTTGGCCGCCGGCTGGATGATTCCAATCCGATGGTCGATGCGCGCCTGCCCAACGGCGGCCGCCTCAACGCGATCATCTCGCCACTGGCGGTGGACGGGCCGATGGTGTCCATCCGCAAGTTCCGCAAGGACCCGTTCACCCCCGACGAGCTGCTTGCCAAGGGCACCTTCGACGCACCGATGCAGGCCCTGCTGAAGGCGATGGTGCTGGGCCGCTGCAACATCCTGGTCTCCGGCGGCACCAGTTCCGGCAAGACCTCGCTGCTGAATGCACTGGCCAGCTACGTGCCACCCAGCGAGCGCGTCATCACCGTGGAGGACACCGCCGAGCTTTCGCTGAACCATCCGCACGTGGTGCGCCTGGAAAGCCGCATCGGCGGCGCCGAGGGCCAGGGCGCGGTCAGCATCCGCGACCTGGTGCGCAACAGTCTGCGCATGCGCCCGGACCGCATCGTGGTCGGCGAAGTGCGCGGCGCTGAAGTGCTGGAAATGCTGCAGGCGATGAATACCGGCCATGACGGATCGATGGCCACCATCCACGCCAACACGCCACGCGACTGCCTGTACCGCATCGAGATGCTGGCAGGCTTTGCCGGCTTCCAGGGCAGCGAGGACAGCCTGCGCCGGCAGATTGCCAGCGCCATCGACTTCATCGTGCAGATCTCGCGGCTGGGCAGCGGGCGCCGGGTGCTGGTCTCGATCACCGAGATCACCGGGGTCAGCGACAACCTGATCACCACCCAGGAAATGTTCCGCCACGAGGTGCAGATCGACGCCACCGGCCGCGAGACCGACCGCTGGATCGGCCTGGGCTTCCATCCGCACTCGCACAAGCTGGAGCCGTTCCGCCAGCAACTGCGTGAATCGCTCTACGGGGACTTCTGAGCATGGGCACCGGCCTGCTGCTGGGCGTGTTGAGCATCATCTCGGTGCTGCTGGCGCTGGCCGTCTGGCTATGGGGCACCGCCGCCAGCCGTGAGCAGCGCCAGGCCTCGCTGCAGCATGCCGAGCAACAACTGGCGCGCGGCAGCGCGGCCGGCGCGGTACCGGCCGGGCCTGCCGTTGCGGCGGCCAACGATTCGACCCGCCCGGCCAGCACCGGAACCCGTGTACTGCCGTGGGACGGTGTCCTGCAGCGCGCCGGCCTTCCGCCGGGCTGGAAGCTGCCACTGATGCTGCTGGTGCCGGGACTGATGCTTGCGGTCGTGGCGGCGATGCGGCTGGGCACGGCCTGGATGTTTCCGCTGACCCTGCTGCTGTACCTGCTGGGCTGCTGGCTGTGGGTGATGCGCCGGATCACGAAGCTGCGCGCGCAGCTGCTGCACCAGATGCCGGACTTTCTCGACAACCTGGTCCGCCTCACCGCGCTGGGCAACAGCCTGCAGGCCGCGTTCCAGGTGTCTTCGATGCAGACCAGCGCGCCACTGCGCGGCCTGCTCGACACCACGGTGCGCTATGCGCGCAGCGGCATGGACCTGGATCGTGCATTGAGCCTGGCCGCGCAGCCGTACCGGATGGACGTACTGAAGGTGCTGGCAGTGGTGATCGGCGTGAGCGTGCGCATCGGTGGCCGCGCCGACCAGATCCTGCAACGCATGGGCGATTTCATGCGCGACCTGGAACAGGCCCAGCAGGAACTGGCGGCCACCACCTCGGAAACACGGATGTCGGCCTGGGTACTGGGGCTGCTGCCGCCCGCCAGTGCGGTGCTGATGGCGATCTCCAGCCCGGCGTTTTTCCAGCCGGTGCTGCACGACCCGCTCGGTCACAGGATCCTGTTGATCGCGCTGGGCCTGGAACTGCTAGGGGCGTTCCTGCTGTACCGCCTGGCCAAATCACTATGACCGCCCACAGCCGCCCCGGAGGTGCCCGATGAGCGCCAGCGCCTGGTTCGCCCTTTCGCTGCTGGTGCTGGCGGCCGGCGTCGCCCTGCTCGGTATCGCCGGCTGGGTGCGCAGCCATCGCGAGCACCGCACCTCAGCCACACTGAAAACCGCCCTGCAGCCGCGTGAGGAAGGCCGCGACACCGAGGCCACGCGCCGCGACTCGCTGGGCTGGATCGAGCGCTTCGGTCGCTCGCTCAGTGGCGGCCGCCTGGAGGCTGCGCTGCTTGCCAACGAAGACAAGCTGCTGTTGGACCTGGCTGGCTGGAACACGCGCCGTGGCACCGCGATCTATCTCGGCCTGCGCCTGCTGCTTGCCCTGTTGGTGCTGGCGCTGGCGCTGGCGTTCAGCAGCGCGCACGGGCTTGCCAAGGTGATGGTGGTGATCGGTGCGCTGGCGGCCGGGCTGCTGCTGCCCAAGTTCGTGCTGTCGTCGTGGGTCAAGCGCCGCCGCCGCGCGGTCGAGAACGAGCTGCCCCTGCTGATCGACCTGCTGCGCCTGCTGCAGGGCGTGGGCTTCAGCATGGACCAGAGCCTGCAGACCCTGGGTGACAAGCTGCGCGATGCATTGCCGGTACTCGGCGGCGAACTGCAGGAAGCCAATGTGGCCTATACCCATGGCCGCACGCGCGCGCAGTCGTTGCGGCGGCTGAGCGAGGTCTACGCCGATGATGACCTGGCCAGCCTGATGCAGTTGATCCTGCAGGTGCATGCGCACGGCGGCGCAGTGCAGGAGCCGTTGCGCCAGTTCAGCATCCGCCTGCGCGAACAGCGCCGCAACGCGTTGAAGGAAAAGGTCGGCAAGCTCTCGGTGAAGATGACCGTGGTGATGATGCTGACCCTGTTGCCGGCACTGATGCTGGTGCTTGCCGGCCCGGCGCTGGTCGCGCTGGCCACCACCCTGTCCAAGATGGGATCTCCCTGATGCCTGCCCTGCGCACCTCCTGCCTGCTGCTTGCCGTCGCCCTCGCCGCCCTGGCCAGTGGCTGCGCCTCGACCACACCGAAATATGTGCGGGCGCCCAGCCTTGCGCCGCCGGAACCCGATCCGCAGGACAGCCGCAACGCCTATCTGGAGCTGATCGAACGCATGCAGCAGCAGGGCGCCTGGTATGCCTCGCTGGCCCACGTGGAGGCCTTCCGCCAGCGCTATGGTGATCGCCCTGCCCTGCGCCTGCTGCAGGCCGACG
>NZ_JAOCGL010000062.1:0-23347 GCF_029842485.1 Stenotrophomonas sp. GD03777 | reverse complement strand
CCGCCTCATCGACGTCCGGCACCACTTCGGCGCGGCCCATTCCGCGCCACAGCACCAGGCGCAGGCGGCCGGCCACGTTCTTCTTGTCCAGGCGCATGCGGCCGAGCAGGGCCTGCGGGTCCAGCCCGGCCGGGATCGACACCGGCAGGCCGAGCCGTTCCAGCAGCGCCTGCAGGCGTGCGCGATCGGCATCGTCGGCCAGGCCGAGGTCGGTGGACAGCTTCGCCGCCAGCACCATGCCCACCGCCACCGCCTCGCCATGGTTCAGCGCATCGCGGCCTGGAGCCGAGTAGCCCTGCTCGGTTTCGATGGCATGGCCGAAGGTATGCCCGAGGTTGAGCAGGGCACGTTCGCCCTTCTCGAACGGATCGCGCTCGACGATGGCGGCCTTGTGCCGGCAGCTGCGCGCGATGGCTTCGGAAAGCACGTGGTCTTCACCGGCGACCAGCGCATCGGCATGCTGCTGCAGCCATTCGAAGAACACCGCGTCGCCCAGCGCACCGTACTTCACCACTTCGGCCAGGCCTGCACGCAGTTCGCGCGGCGGCAGGGTGGCTAGCACGCGGGTATCTGCGATGACCGCACGCGGCGGATGGAAGGCGCCGACCAGGTTCTTGCCGGCCGGGATGTCGACGGCGGTCTTGCCGCCCACCGACGAATCGACCATCGCCAGCAGGGTGGTCGGCAGCTGCACGCAGTCCACGCCGCGCATCCAGCAGGCGGCGGCAAATCCGGCAAGGTCACCGACCACGCCGCCGCCGAGGGCGAAGACACAGGCGTCGCGCGTGGCGCCGAGCGCCGCAAGCGCTTCGATCGCGCGGCCGAATTCGGCCAGCGTCTTGGAGGCCTCACCGGCGGCCAGCACGTGCTCGCCGATGATCAGGTCGGGGCGCGCGGCCAGCAGGGTCTGCTTCACCGGTGCCAGATAGCGCGGGGCGACTTCGCTGTCGCTGAGCAGCAGCACGTGGCGGCCGCGAACGTGCGCGGCCAGTGCAGCGCCATCGGCCTGGGCACCGGCGCCGATGGTGATGGTGTAGGGGCGGTCGCCGCCAACGGCGACCTGCAGCAGGGCGGGGGAAGTCATGCAGTCAGGTCCTGGCGCTGCCATTGCGTGGCCAGCTTGACCACCAGCTGGGCAGTCGCATCGGCAGCGGTGTACGGGTCGGTATCGAGGGTGAGGTCGGCCAGTTCGCGGTATAGCGGGTCGCGGTGTGCGGCCAGGTCGTGCAGCACCTGCTCGCGGTCCGGGCGTTGCAGCAGCGGCCGGCCCTTGTCGCGGGCCAGGCGTTCCAGCTGCGCGGTCACGCTGACCCGCAGGTAGACCACGAAGCCGCGGCGGGCGATCAGTGCACGGTTGTCGGGGTCCAGCACCGCGCCGCCGCCGGTGGAGACCAGCTGGCCGCGGCCTTCCAGCACACGGGCCAGGGCCTCGCGTTCATGGTTGCGGAAACCGGCTTCGCCGGCGTGCTCGAAGATGGTCGGGATGCTGGCACCGGCGGCATCGACGATGGCCTGGTCGACATCGACGAAGTCCAGCGTGAAGCGCTCGGCCAAGCGGCGGCCGATGCAGGTTTTGCCGGCGCCCATCGGGCCGATCAGGATCAGGTTCGGAGCAGGATTCATGCCCTCTGATGCTAACACCTCCGTGCCCTGGCCTTTACGTTCTTCACGTCAGGGTAGGCGTTCCAGCGGGGTCTCCCGCGCCAGCCGGAGTACAGGCCATGACGGTCGCCAAGGTCATCGAAATCACCGCCTCCTCGCCGAAGAGCGTGGAGGACGCCGTGCGCAGTGGGCTGAAGAAGGTCTCCGAGACGGTCAAGGGCATCCAGGGCGCCTGGGTGAACGAGACCAAGGTGGTCACCAATGGCAGCGGCGAGATCACCGAATGGCGGGTCAACCTGCGGGTGACCTTCCTGGTGGAATAGGCGTGCTCAGCGCACGTCCTGCACTTGGCGCTGGCCGTCCAGTACCACCACGTGGTCGGCGAGGGCGGGCAGGGTGTGCAGTGCCTGCCGACTGACCCGCTCGTAGTACTGCACGAAGCGCTCCAGCTGTGGCCGGCTCATGCCGTGCCGGCCCGGCTGCGCGGCTTGCAGGTTCTGCTCCTGCTGCCAGCGCCAGCGCGGTACCACCGAAAAATCCGGCGGATGAAGGAACCATAGCCGGTCGCAGCGCTGCCACAGCGCCGGGTAGTCGCGGGCCAGCGCCTGGTTGCACCAGCGCCGCCAGCGGCCATCGGCGTCGGCCTCGCGCTCCAGCGCGTTCAACGGGCTGTCCAGCGCGTTGTCATCCTGCGCGGGCGTGCCCAGAAACCAGCCTTCGAACACCAGCAGGTCCAGCGGTTGGTGCAGGCGCGGCCATTGCGCTTCGGGCAGGCGTTCGTCGGCCAGCTTGTCGAAACGCGGCATCGCGAAGGGCTGGCGCGCGGCCACCGCATCCAGCACTGCGTGGGCCAGCGGCAGGTCATGGGTTCCCGGCGGGCCCCGGGTGATCAGCAGTGGATGCACCTGGCGGGCCAGCCGCTGCCGCTGTGCGCGGGTCAGGTAGACATCATCAATGGACAGCGTGGCGGCGTTCAGGCCGCGTGCCTGGGCGCGGGCCACGACCTGCGCGGCCAGCGTCGATTTGCCGCTCCCCTGCAGGCCGCTGATCGCCAATACTGGAACCGCTGCGCCACTGCCCAGTGCGTCGTCCAGCACCTGTTCGGCCAATGTTTCGGGGAATCCTTTCACCTGGGGCATATACGCAGCAGCGGCCATGCAGCCACAATAGCCCAATCCGTGTGAGAAGAACGCAATCATGAGCGACCTGTACGCCGAAGCCCTGTCCACGTTTGCCAGCCTGTTCGAAGAGGCCAGGCAGAGCCGCGAGGTCGAGGCGAACGCCATGACCGTGGCCACCGCCGATACGCACGGCCGTCCGTCGGCGCGCACCGTGCTGCTGAAGGCGTTCGATGAGCGTGGCTTCGTGTTCTACACCCACCTGGACAGCCACAAGGGCCGGGAGCTGCAGGCCAATCCGCAGGCTGCACTGCTGTTCCTGTGGCGCAGCCTGCGCGAGGCCGGCATCCAGGTGCGCATCGAGGGTCGCGTCGAGCAGGTGGCCGATGCCGAGGCCGACGCCTATTTCGCCAGCCGCCCGCGGATGAGCCAGATCGGCGCCTGGGCTTCGCAGCAGTCGAAGACGCTGGCCACGCGCGAGGAATTCGACGCGCGCGTGGCCGAGGTCGAAGCCCGCTTCGAGGGCCAGGACGTGCCGCGCCCGGACGGCTGGAGCGGCCTGCGCGTGGTGCCTGACCGCATCGAGTTCTGGTACGGCGCGCAGTTCCGCCTGCACGAGCGCTGGTGCTATGAAGCCGGTGCTGAAGGGCGCTGGAGCAAGCGACTGCTGTATCCGTAAGTCAGGGCGGTGCCGGGGCTGCTGTAGAGCCGAGCCCATGCTCGGCTGTTGTCCCTGCAGAAGCAGCCGAGCATGGGCTCGGCTCTACAGACCCTCCGCGCGCAGCCAGCGCCATAGCGTGGTGCGTGATACGCCCAGCGCCTGTGCCATGCCCTCGCGGTCATTGCGATGTTCCTGCAGCAATGCTTCCAGCTGCGCACGCGGCGGGCGTTTGCCGTTGCTTTCCAGCGGCAGTGCCGTCGCGCCTTCGCTTGCCAGCTCGGGCGCAAGCTGCAGCAGTCGCGAAGCATCAATATGCCCTTCAGCCGGCTGCCAGTGGATGCGTAGTCGATCCACCAGATTGCGCAGTTCGCGCACGTTTCCCGGCCACTCGGCCGCGCTCAGCAACGCCAGTGCATCCTCATCCAATGGTGCGTCGATGCCACGCAGCTGGCGGAAGAAGTGCTGTGCCAGCAGCGGGATGTCACTGCGCCGCGCACGCAGCGGGGGCAGGGCGATGCGTAGCGCGGCCAGCCGGTAATACAGGTCGCGACGGAAGCTGCCGGTCGCCGCGCGCTGCTCCAGCGACTGCAGGGTGGCGGCCACCACGCGCAGGTCGACTGCGGTCGGTTCGGTAGCGCCGACACGCAGCACCTCGCGTTCTTCCAGCACGCGCAGCAGGCGGGTCTGCAACGGCAGCGGCAGTTCGCCGATCTCATCCAGGAACAACGTACCGCCATCGGCGGCCTCGACCAGGCCCACGCGACCACCGCGCCGTGCACCAGTGAAGGCACCATCGCTGTAGCCAAACAGTTCGGCTTCCAGCAGTGATTCGCTGATGGCGCCGCAATTCAGCGCCACGAAGCGCCCGCGACGGCCGCTGGCGGCGTGCAGTTGACGCGCTACCAGTTCCTTGCCGGTGCCGGTTTCGCCGGTGACCAGCACCGTGCTGTCGTGCGGTGCGTAGAGCGCGATCTGTGCGCGCACCTGGGCCATCGCTTGGCTGTCGCCGAGCAGTTCATGCGTGTCGGCACGCGCTGCCGGGCGCCGGCGCGGGGCGGCTCGGTTGCCGCTGGAGCGGGCCAGCGCCTGGGTCAGCTCCAGCGCATGTTCAAACGCCTGCCGCACCGAGTCGGCCGAATAGAGCAGTACCCCCGGCAGGCCGGCCTGCTCGGCATGGTCGATGGCCATGCCGGTGCCGACGATGACCTCGATGCCGTTGGCGCGCAGGTCGGCGATGCAGTCGCGCGCATCCTCGCGGGTGACGAAGCGGCGGTGCTCGATATCCAGGCCGAAACTCTGCTGGAAGTTGCTGAACGCCGGTACGTCGCTGGCGTGGGTGACCAGGCCGATGCGGCTGGCGATGCGGCGGGCACGGGCCAACGCTTCCATCAGGTCGAAGCCATTGGCCTGGATCGGCACCAGTGGCAGCTCCAGCCGACCGCGCAGCCAGGCCGCGTTGGAGCCGCCGGCGATGACCACGTCGCAATGCTCGCGGCGCAGGCGTTGACCGATCACATCTACCGCTTCCTCGAAACCTAGGTTGATCTGCTCGATGCGCGCGCGTCGATCGAATTCGGGAATGACATCGCCGAGCAGGCCGGTCAGGCGCGAGACGCTGACCGTCCAGATCACCGGGCGACCGGGGTCGGTGTCGGCGTGGCGCAGGGGTGAGCGGGGCAGGTACATGGCGGCTGGAGGTCGACGTTATGTTTCATGATACATCCGTTTCAGTGTTTCATACGTTTCACTATTGCGTGGCGGTCATCCCCGTGAAATCAACGGCTTGCAGCTTGGCATGGTGCTTGCGCCTACCTATCCGTTCTCCAACCTGGATTGCCGCATGACCGCTTCCGCCCCTTTCTCCGCCGGTGCCCGCTTCCGTGAGGCGCTTGCTGCCGAATCGCCGCTGCAGGTGATCGGCGCCATCAACGCCAACCACGCCCTGCTGGCCAAGCGCGCCGGCTTCCGCGCCATCTATCTGTCCGGCGGCGGTGTTGCCGCGGGCTCGCTGGGCCTGCCGGACCTGGGCATCAACACCCTGGAAGACGTGCTGGTGGACGTGCGCCGCATCACCGATGTCTGCGACCTGCCGCTGATGGTGGACATCGATACCGGCTTCGGGCCGAGTGCGTTCAACATCGCGCGCACCGTGAAATCGCTGATCAAGGCCGGCGCGGCCGCCTGCCACATCGAAGACCAGGTTGGCGCCAAGCGCTGCGGTCACCGTCCGGGCAAGGAGATCGTCTCGCAGGGTGAAATGGTCGACCGCGTGAAGGCTGCCGCCGATGCCAAGACCGATCCGGACTTCTTCCTGATCGCGCGTACCGACGCCATCCAGGTGGACGGCGTGGACAAGGCCATCGAGCGCGCCATTGCCTGTGTCGAGGCCGGTGCCGACGGTATCTTCGCCGAGGCGGCCTACGACCTGGACACCTACCGTCGCTTCGTCGACGCGGTGAAGGTGCCGGTGCTGGCCAACATCACCGAATTCGGTGCCACCCCGCTGTTCAGCCGCGATGAACTGGCTTCGGCCGGTGTTGCGATCCAGCTGTTCCCGCTGTCGGCGTTCCGCGCGGCCAACAAGGCGGCCGAGAACGTCTACCAGGCGGTGCGCCGCGATGGCCACCAGCGCAACGTGGTGGAAACCATGCAGACCCGCGAAGAACTCTACGACCGCATCGGCTACCACGCCTTCGAGCAGCAGCTCGATGCGCTGTTCGCCGCCAAGAAATAAGCAGTACCCTGCACCATCAAGTTTCGGAGGGAAACATGAACGATACGACCGCAACCCCGACCTTCAAGCCGAAGAAGTCCGTCGCCCTGTCCGGCACCGCCGCCGGCAACACCGCGCTGTGCAGCGTGGGCCGCAGTGGCAACGACCTGCATTACCGTGGCTACGACATCCTGGACCTGGCCAACACCAGCGAGTTCGAGGAAATCGCCTACCTGCTGGTGCACGGCAAGCTGCCAACCCGCGCCGAGCTGGTTTCGTACAAGGCCAAGCTGAAGTCGCTGCGTGGCATCCCGGCCGCGGTGAAGGCCGCACTGGAAGAACTGCCGCCGTCGGCACACCCGATGGACGTGATGCGCACCGGTGTGTCCGTGCTCGGCTGCGTGGCGCCGGAGAAGGATGACCACAATCATCCGGGCGCGCGCGACATTGCCGACAAGCTGATGGCCTGCCTCGGCTCGATGCTGCTGTACTGGTACCACTGGAGCCACAACGGCCGTGCCATCGACGTGGAAACCGACGATGACTCGATCGGTGGCCACTTCCTGCACCTGCTGCACGGCGAGAAGCCGCAGGACTCGTGGGTGAAGGCGATGCACACCTCGCTGATCCTGTACGCAGAACACGAGTTCAACGCCTCGACCTTCACCTGTCGTGTCATCGCCGGTACCGGCAGCGACATGTACAGCGCGATCTGCGGTGGCATCGGCGCACTGCGTGGCCCGAAGCACGGCGGCGCCAATGAAGTGGCGTTCGAAGTGCAGAAGCGCTACGACAATCCGGATGAGGCCGAGGAAGACATCAAGGCCCGCGTCGAGCGCAAGGAAGTGGTGATCGGCTTCGGCCATCCGGTCTATACCGTCTCCGATCCGCGCAACAAGGTGATCAAGGACGTGGCCCGCGAGCTGTCCGAAGAACAGTCGAGCATGAAGATGTACGACATCGCCGAGCGCCTGGAATCGGTGATGTGGGACATCAAGAAGATGTTCCCGAACCTGGACTGGTTCAGCGCCGTCAGCTACCACATGATGGGCGTGCCGACCGCGATGTTCACCCCGCTGTTCGTGATCGCGCGCACCGCCGGCTGGAGCGCGCACATCATCGAGCAGCGCATCGACGGCAAGATCATCCGCCCGAGCGCCAACTACATCGGTCCGGAAGACCGCGACTTCGTCGCCATCGACAAGCGCGTCTGATCCACCTGCTGTCCCCATCCGGCCGGCCGCGTGCCGGCCGGATGCTTTCGCCGCCGCACCGCCGGCACCCGGCCCGCCCCAAGCATTCCGCCAGCCCATGAATACTGATTACCGCAAGAACCTCCCCGGCAGCGCGCTGGACTATTTCGACGCGCGCGCCGCCGTCGATGCAATCCAGCCCGGCGCCTATGCCACCCTGCCGTACACCTCGCGCGTGCTGGCCGAGAACCTGGTACGCCGCTGCGATCCGGCCACGCTCGCCGATTCGCTGAAGCAGCTGATCGAGCGCCGCCGTGACCTGGATTTCCCGTGGTTCCCGGCGCGCGTTGTGTGCCACGACATCCTCGGCCAGACCGCACTGGTCGACCTGGCTGGCCTGCGTGATGCGATCGCCGACAAGGGCGGCGACCCGGCCAAGGTGAATCCGGTGGTGCCGGTGCAGCTGATCGTCGATCACTCGCTGGCGGTGGAGTGTGGTGGTTTCGATCCGCAGGCGTTCGAGAAGAACCGCGCGATCGAGGATCGCCGCAACGAAGACCGCTTCCACTTCATCGACTGGACCAAGCTGGCGTTCGAGAACGTGGACGTGATTCCGCCGGGCAACGGCATCATGCACCAGATCAACCTGGAGAAGATGTCGCCGGTGATCTACGTGCAGGACGGCGTAGCCTTCCCCGACACCTGCGTGGGCACCGACAGCCACACCCCGCACGTGGATGCGCTGGGCGTGATCGCCATTGGTGTGGGCGGCCTGGAAGCCGAGAACGTGATGCTCGGTCGTGCCTCGTGGATGCGACTGCCGGATATCATCGGCGTCGAGCTGACCGGCAGGCCGCAGCCGGGCATCACCGCCACCGACGTGGTGCTGGCGCTGACCGAATTCCTGCGCAAGGAGCGCGTGGTCGGCGCGTACCTTGAATTCTTCGGCGAGGGAGCGGCGGCACTGACCATCGGTGACCGCGCCACCATCTCCAACATGTGCCCCGAATACGGCGCCACCGCCGCGATGTTCTACATCGACGGGCAGACCATCGATTACCTGCGCCTGACCGGGCGCGAGGAATCGCAGGTGGCGCTGGTGGAAAACTATGCGCGCACCACCGGCCTGTGGGCTGACGACCTGGCCACCGCACAGTATGAGCGCGTGCTGCGCTTCGACCTGTCCAGCGTGGTGCGCAACATGGCCGGCCCGTCCAACCCGCACAAGCGCGTGGCGACCGCCGAGCTGGCCGAGCGCGGCATCGCCGACGAGGCCAAGCTGGCAGCGGGCAAGGCCGAGCAGGCACAGGGGCTGATGCCGGATGGCGCGGTGATCATCGCCGCCATCACCAGCTGCACCAACACCTCCAACCCGCGCAACGTGATCGCTGCCGGCCTGCTGGCACGCAAGGCCAATGAGCGCGGCCTGCTGCGCAAGCCGTGGGTGAAGTCATCGTTGGCGCCCGGCTCGAAGGCGGTGCAGCTGTACCTGGAAGAGGCCGGCCTGCTGCCGGACCTGGAAAAGCTGGGCTTCGGCATCGTCGCCTTCGCCTGCACCACCTGCAACGGCATGAGCGGCGCGCTCGATCCGGCCATCCAGCAGGAGATCATCGACCGTGACCTGTACGCCACGGCTGTGCTGTCGGGCAACCGCAACTTCGATGGCCGCATCCACCCGTATGCGAAGCAGGCCTTCCTGGCGTCGCCGCCGCTGGTGATCGCCTATGCCATCGCCGGCACCGTACGCTTTGACATCGAGAAGGACGTGCTGGGCGTGGACGCCGACGGCAACGAGGTGCGCCTGAAGGACATCTGGCCGAGCGACGCCGAGATCGACGCCGTGGTCAAGGCCTCGGTCAAGCCGGAGCAGTTCCGCCGCGTCTACAACCCGATGTTCAATGTGCGCGTGGAGCACGGCGCGACGGTCAGCCCGCTGTACGACTGGCGCCCGCAGAGCACCTATATCCGTCGCCCGCCGTACTGGGAGGGCGCACTGGCCGGTGAGCGCACGCTGTCGGGCATGCGCCCGCTGGCGGTGCTGCCGGACAACATCACCACCGACCACCTGTCGCCGTCCAACGCGATCCTGGCCTCCAGTGCCGCCGGTGAGTATCTGGCGAAGATGGGCCTGCCCGAAGAGGACTTCAATTCCTACGCGACCCACCGCGGCGACCACCTGACCGCGCAGCGCGCCACCTTCGCCAACCCGAAGCTGTTCAACGAGATGGTGCGCAACGACGACGGCAGCGTGAAGCAGGGTTCGCTGGCGCGCGTGGAGCCGGAAGGCAAGGTGATGCGCATGTGGGAAGCCATCGAGACCTACATGGAGCGCAAGCAGCCGCTGATCATCATTGCCGGTGCCGACTACGGCCAGGGCAGCTCGCGTGACTGGGCCGCCAAGGGCGTGCGCCTGGCTGGCGTGGAGGCGATCGTGGCCGAGGGCTTCGAGCGGATTCACCGTACCAACCTGATCGGCATGGGCGTGCTGCCGCTGGAGTTCAAGCCGGGCACCACCCGCCTGACCCTGGGCATCGATGGCACCGAGACCTTCGACGTGGTCGGCGAGCGCACCCCGCGCGCCGAGCTGACGCTGGTCATCCACCGCCGCGACGGCCAGGACGTGATCGTGCCGGTCACCTGCCGCCTGGACAGCGACGAGGAAGTGGCGATCTACGAGGCCGGTGGCGTGTTGCAGCGCTTCGCGCAGGACTTCCTGGAAGGCGCCAAGGTGGCGTGATACCGGCCTGAATGCCTGCCCCCGGAGGCCGGGGGCGGGCTTGTCCGACACCTGGGCAGGGCGCACACTGACTTGGCAAAAACTGCCAATGGAGAGTCTCATGGCCACCATGAACATTTCGCTGACTGATCCGCTCAAGCAGTTCGTGGACGAAGAAGTGCGCGAAGGCGGCTACTCCAGCACGTCGGACTATGTGCGCGACCTGATCCGCCAGCGCCAGCGCAGCAAGGCCGAAGAACTGCTCAAGCAGCTGATTGCCGAGGGGCTGTCTTCTGGTCCTTCGGCGCCTCTGGCGCCGGATCACTTCGACAAGCTCCGTGAGCGTGCTCGGAACCGCAAGTGAGACCTTCGCACTGGTCTCCTGCAGCGGTTCTAGATCTCGACCAGGCAGCAGCCTGGTATGCAGATCAGGGCGGAGAAGTGCTGGAAGTCGGCTTCATCGATGCGGTGGAGTCCGTCGTCAAGCTGATCGAGGCTCACCCGGGTGCTGGTTCCACATTGCATGCGGATCTGTTGCCCTCGCTGCCAGCGCCGTTGCGTTTTCATCCGGTTCGTTGCTTCGACGGCTACCTGGTCTACTACGTGGAGCTACTTGCGCACGTTTCCATCGTGCGCATCTGGAATGCTTCGCGGGGTATGGAAGCACTGCTCGAAGACGAGGAGCTCAACCCCGATATTGGTTCGTCGCACCCAGGATACTGATCCATGACTTTCCTCCCGCAACTCCGTATTCCCGCCACCTACATGCGCGGTGGCACCAGCAAGGGCGTGTTCTTCCGCCTGCAGGACCTGCCCGACGCCGCGCAGGTGCCGGGCGCCGCACGCGATGCGCTGCTGATGCGCGTGATCGGCTCGCCCGATCCGTATGGCAAGCAGACCGACGGCATGGGCGGCGCCACCTCCAGCACCAGTAAATGCGTGATCATTTCCACCGCGTCGGTGCCGGACCACGATGTGGACTACCTGTACGGCCAGGTCTCGATCGACACCGCCTTCGTCGACTGGAGCGGCAACTGCGGCAACCTCAGCACTGCGGTGGGTCCGTTCGCGATCGCCAACGGCCTGATCGATCCGTCCCGCGTGCCACGCGACGGCCTGTGCACCGTGCGCATCTGGCAGGCCAACATCGGCAAGACCATCATCGCCCACGTGCCGATGCGCGATGGCGAAGTGCAGGAGACCGGTGATTTCGAGCTGGATGGCGTGACCTTCCCGGCCGCCGAGATCCAGCTGGAGTTCATCGATCCGTCCGATGACGGCGATGCGGGCGCGATGTTCCCGACCGGCAACCTGGTCGACACCCTGGACGTGCCGGGCGTGGGCAGTTTCGAGGTGACCATGATCACCGCCGGCATTCCGACCATCTTCCTCAATGCGGCCGACCTGGGCTACACCGGCACCGAACTGCAGCCTGCGATCAACGAGGACAAGGGGGCGCTGGAGCGCTTCGAGAAGATCCGCGCCTACGGCGCCTTGCGCATGGGGCTGATCAAGAACCTGGAAGATGCGGCGACCCGCCAGCACACGCCGAAGGTGGCCTTCGTGGCACCGGCGCAGGACTACGTGTCGTCCAGTGGCAAGGTCATTCCGGCCTCGGCGATCGACCTGCATGCGCGTGCGTTGTCGATGGGAAAGCTGCACCACGCGATGATGGGTACCGCTGCCGTGGCGATCGGCACCGCGGCAGCGATTCCGGGCACGCTGGTCAATCGCGCTGCTGGAGGCGGCGAACGCGAAGCGGTGACCTTCGGCCATCCCTCCGGCACGTTGCGCGTGGGTGCGCAGGCCGGTCTCGTTGACGGCCAGTGGACGGTGACCAAGGCCATCATGAGCCGCAGCGCCCGCGTGCTGATGGAAGGCAAGGTGCGGGTACCGGTCGAGTGATGCGTTGGTGAACGCCAACCAAGGTTGGCGACTACCGGGCCGCAGAGACAGATTGCTTTGGTAGATGCCAACCTTGGTTGGCATGGTGCACGGGCGACCGTGCACCGCAACGAGGAGATCGATGATGTCCGACAGCCACACCCCATCCAACGAGCGTGCAGCGTGGGATGCGCTGCTGGTGGGCATCGTCGACTACGTGCGCGACGCGCGCATCGACTCACCGCTGGCGTTCCAGACCGCGCACCACTGCCTGCTCGACACGCTGGGCTGCGGCCTGGAAGCGCTGTCGTTCCCGGCCTGCAGCAAACTGCTTGGTCCACTGGTGCCGGGCATCAGCGTGGTCAACGGCGCGCGCGTTCCGGGTACGCATTACGTGCTGGACCCGGTGCAGGCCGCCTTCAACATCGGCGCGATGGTGCGCTGGCTGGATTTCAACGATACCTGGCTGGCGGCCGAATGGGGGCACCCTTCGGACAACCTGGGTGGCATCCTTGCCGTCTGCGACTGGCTGGGGCGCAACGCGCAGGCTCTGCGGCGCCCACCTCCGACCGTGCGCGACGTGCTGCTGGCAATGATCAAGGCGCACGAGATCCAGGGCGTGCTGGCGCTGGAGAATTCCTTCAACCGGGTCGGGCTGGACCACGTGGTGCTGGTCAAAGTGGCCACCACCGCTGTGGTTGCGCAGCTGCTCGGCCTGGATCGCGAGCGCATGCTCAATGCGTTGTCGCTGGCCTGGGTCGATGGTCAGTCCCTGCGCACCTACCGGCACGCACCCAACACCGGCTCGCGCAAGAGCTGGGCAGCTGGCGATGCGACCAGCCGTGGCGTGCGCCTGGCGCTGATGGCGGCCAGTGGCGAGATGGGCTACCCCAGCGTGCTCAGCGCGCCGACCTGGGGCTTTGAAGCGGTGTCGATGCATGGCAAGGCACTGACGCTGGGGCGACCGCTGGGCAGCTACGTGATGGAGAACGTGCTGTTCAAGATCAGCTACCCGGCCGAGTTCCATGGCCAGACCGCAGTGGAGGCGGCCATCATGCTGCACCAGCAGTTGCGTGCGATGGGGCGGCGGGTCGAGGACATCGCGCATATCGCGATCCGGACCCAGGAAGCCTGCATCCGCATCATCGACAAGCAGGGCCCGCTGCATAACCCGGCCGACCGCGACCATTGCGTGCAGTACATGGTCGCCATCGCGCTGCTGCACGGGCGGCTGGTGGCCGAGGATTACGAGGACGACGTTGCCGCTGATCCACGCATCGATGCCCTGCGGGCGAAGATGGCCTGCCATGAGGATCCGCAACTCAGCGCCGACTACCTGGACCCGGACAAGCGCAGCATTGCCAACGGCCTGGGCGTGCGCTTCAGCGACGGTACTGAGCTGCCCGAGGTACTGGTGGAATACCCGCTCGGCCATGCCCGACGCCGGGAGGAAGGCATTCCGCTGCTGATGGACAAGTTCCGCCGGCACCTGGCCCACCGCTTCCCGACAGTCCAGCAGCAGCGCATCCTGGCGGCATCACTGGATCCGGTGGCGCTGGCGGCAATGCCGGTGACCGACTATGTGGACCTGTACCAGCCGGGGTGAGGCCGCTCTGGTAGATGCCAACCTTGGTTGGCATGTGGGGGAGCGCCAGCCAAGGTTGGCGGCTAGCGGGTCCCGGGCGGAACCGGGTTTCCGACCGCCGGGGCGCCAACGCCTTGACGCGGCCTGCCTATAATGGCCACCTCGATCAAGGAGTGACGACATGAGCGGTCCGGCACGGCGGAAGCGGTGGGGATGGGCGGCGGCGGTACTGGCAGGAGGCCTGTTGCTGGGCCTGGCCGGCTGCCGCAACGACAGCGGGCAGCTGCCCAAGGCCAGTGGCGAGGCGATCACCACCAAGGCCGAGCAGGTGAAGGAATTCACCCTGCTGCGGGCCTACCCGGACCAGAAGAATGACGGCCTGTCGCTGGCGCTGGAGTTCTCGCGCCCGCTGGTCGGCACCCAGGATTTCGACACGCTGGTGCGCTTCGAGGAGAAGGTCGGCACCGAGGACAGCAGCTGGACGCTGTCCGATGACGGCCTGACCCTGCGCTACCCGTTTGTCGAGGCCGGCAAGGAGTTCAGCCTGGTGGTCTCGCCGGACCTGCTGGCCGCCGATGGCAGCCGCCTGGGCAAGGAACTGAAGCAGAAGGTGTTCAGCGGCGAGCTGAAGCCGGTGGTTGGCTTCGCCTCGCAGGGCAGCGTGCTGCCTGCCAAGGACAGCCGTGGCCTGCCGGTGGTCTCGGTGAACGTGCCGGAAGTCGACGTCGAATTCCTGCGCGTGCGCGAGAAGGATCTTCCGACCTTCTTCAGCCAGTACCAGCGCGGCGGCCGCCGTGGCAGCTGGGAGCTGAGCAGCGACTACGAGCGCAGCCCGATCAACAAGCTGGCCGAGCCGGTCTACGTCAACCGCTTCATCCTTGGCGGCAAGCAGAACGAGCGGGTGCTGACCTACCTGCCCACCCAGGACATCAAGGAACTGCAGGAGCCGGGCCTGTACTTCGCCCTGCTCAAGCGTACCGGTGACTACGAAGGCGAGTTCGACACCGCGTTCTTCTCGGTCAGCGACATCGGCCTGCATACCCGCGCCTACAAGGACAAGCTGTTCGTGCACACCGCCGGCCTCAAGGACGGCGCGCCGCTGAAGGGCATCGACCTGCGCGTGCTCGACGCCAAGGGCGAGGTGGTGCTGAAGGGCAGTACCGACGGCAATGGTAATGCGCTGCTGAACTACACCCTGGATGCCACCCACGTGCTGGTCGCCAGCAGTGGCAAGGACACCAGCTTCCTGCCGTTCAACCAGCCGGCGCTGGACCTGAGCGAATTCGCCGTGGCCGGCCGTGACAATGCCTGGTTCGACGTCTATGCCTGGTCCGGGCGCGACCTGTACCGCCCCGGCGAGACCGTGCGCCTGTCCGCGCTGCTGCGCGACAACGACGGCAAGCCGGTCAAGGCGCAACCGGTGTTCCTGCGGCTGAAACAGCCCGACGGCAAGACCTTCCGCGAGACCCGCCTGCAGCCAGGCGACCAGGGCTACATCAATTTCGAGCAGGTGATCCCCGCCGAGGCGCCGACCGGGCGCTGGCAGGTCGAGTTCCGCACCGACCCGGCCAGCAAGGAAGCGATCCAGGGCATGACCCTGCGCATCGAGGAGTTCCTGCCCGAACGCATGAAGCTGGACCTGGACAGTGCGCAGAAGACGCTGAAGCCGGGTGAGGACCTGCGCCTGCAGGCCAATGGTGCCTACCTGTATGGCGCACCGGCCGATGGCAACCGCTTCACCGCACGCATGGCGGTGGCCGCCGAACAGAAGCCGGTGGACGGCCTGCCGGGCTATTTCTTCGGTGACCCGACCCTGCAGCTGCCGCGCGAGGCCAAGGACGTGATCGATACCACGCTGCCGGCCAATGGCCAGCTGCGTGAGGATGTGGCGTTGCCGGAAGAGGCGGCCAAGGCCAAGGCGCCGATCGCCGTGGTGCTGTCCGGCAGCCTGTATGAAACCGGCGGCCGCACAGTCACCCGCACCCTGAAGCGGGTGATGTGGCCGGCCAATGCGCTGGTCGGCGTGCGGCCGCTGTTCAACCCGGACGATGGCGCCGATTCCAATGGCAATGCGCGCTTCGAGCTGATGCGCGTGGATGCTGCCGGTACGCCGCAGCCGGCCAAGGGCCTGAAGATCACCCTGGTGCGCGAGCTGCGCGACTACCACTGGACCTTCAACGACAACCGCTGGGACTACGACTTCACCCGCCGTTTCGAGAACAGGGAAACCCGCACCGTCGATGCCGGCAACAGCGCGGTCGCCTTTGATTTCCCGGTGGAGTGGGGCGAGTACCGGGTGGACGTGTTCGATCCGTCCACCGGCCTGACCAGCCGCTATCCGTTCCGTGCCGGCTGGAGCTGGGGCGATGACAACCGTGGCCTGGATGCGCGCCCGGACAAGGTCAAGCTGGGCCTGGACAAGACCGGTTACAAGGCCGGTGACACCCTGGAGGTGACGGTGACCCCGCCGCACGCCGGCAAGGGCATCCTGATGGTCGAGACCGACCGCATGCTGTATGTGCAGGACATCGAGGCCAAGCCGGGTTCGACCTTCAAGATCCCGGTCACCGCCGACTGGGAGCGCCACGACGTCTACATCACCGCGCTGGTGTTCCGTGGCGGCAGTGCGCCGAGCAAGATCACCCCGGCCCGTGCCGTGGGCGTGGTGCACGTGCCGATGGACCGCAAGGGCCGCACCGTGGCCGTCGGCCTGGTCGCGCCCAAGCAGATGCGCCCGGAGCAGGACCTGCCGGTAACCGTCAGTGCGCCGCAGCTGGCCGGCAAGACCGCGCACGTCACCGTTTCGGCGGTGGATGTGGGCATCCTCAACATCACCCGTTTCCCGGTGCCCGATGCCGGTGCACACTTCTTTGCCCAGCGTCGCCTCGGTATCGATGCCTACGACATCTACAGCCGGGTGATCGAGAGCTTCGATGGTGGCAGCGGCAAGCTGAAGTTCGGCGGCGACATGGCGCTGCAGGCATTGCCGCAGGCCAAGCGCCCGACCGCGCGCGTGCAGACCGTGGACCTGTTCTCCGGCCCGGTACAGCTCGATGCCAAGGGCAATGCCCGCATCCGGCTGAAAGTGCCGGACTTCAACGGCACCCTGCGCGTGTCGGCGCTGGTCTACAGCGATGACCAGTACGGCAAGCGCGACGTGGAAACCATAGTGCGCGCACCGATCCTGGCCGAAGCCAGCATGCCGCGCGTGCTGGCCCCGGGCGACCGCAGCACCGTGACCCTGGACGTGCAGAACTTCACCGGCAAGCCGGGCCAGTTCAACGTGAAGGTGGAAACCGAGGGCCCGTTGAACCTGGGCGAGGGCAGCCGCAGCGTGCAGTTGAATGCCGACGCCAAGACCACGCTGAGCTTCCCATTGTCGGCACGCGAAGGCCACAGCGTGGCCAAGGTGAGGGTGCGGGTGGACGGCAACGGCTTCAAGGCCGATCGCCGCTACGACCTGCCGGTGCGTGCGGCGTGGCCGCAGGTGCTACGTTCGCAGGTGCGCACGCTCGATCCGCTGGCGGCGGTCAGCCTCGACAACAGCCTGACCGAGGGCCTGATGTCCGAGTCGGTGAATGCCCGCCTGCTGGTCAGCCCGCTGCCGCCGATCCCGTTCGCCAGTGCACTGCAGGGCGCGCTGAACTATCCATATGGCTGTGCCGAGCAGACCACCAGCAAGGGTTACGCCGCGCTGATCCTGGACCAGGCCACCTCGTCGATGCTCGGCGCCGATGGCCTGGATGCCAAAACCCGTAGAGAGCGCATGGAAGGTGCGTTCGGTCGCCTGGCGTCGATGCAGGTGGCCAATGGCAACTTCTCGATGTGGGGTGACGATGGCTACGTGAACCCATGGCTGACCCCGTACATCACCGAGTTCCTGCTTGATGCCAAGGACGCCGGCTTCGCCGTGCCCGACAACGTGCTGCAGAAGGCGCTCAACCGGCTCAGCGAGGATCTGCTGTCCGGCGGCAATCAGTTCTATGGCCAGGAGGATCGCGAGAAGCTGAAGTTCGCCAACCAGGCGTATTCGGGCTACGTGCTGGCCCGGGTCAATCGTGCACCGCTGGGTACCCTGCGCACGCTGTACGACAACGAACGCAGCAAGGCGGTCGGTGGCCTGTCGCTGGTCCACCTGGGCGTGGCGCTGTCGCTGCAGGGTGATGCCAAGCGTGGCCAGGCCGCGCTGGCGGCGGCCTTCGCCAAGTCCAGCAGCGAACGTCCGTCGTACTTCGGCGACTACGGCAGTGCGATCCGCGATGATGCACTGATGATCGCGCTGACCCACGAGAACAAGCTGGCCAAGCCCGCCTGGGATGCGCGTGCGGTGGATCTTGGCCGTGGCCTGGATGCGCGCCGCAATGCCGGCTGGATGTGGCTGAGCACGCAGGAACAGGTGGCGATTGCCCGCCTCGGCAAGGCCCTGGCCGCCAACCAGAAGGCGCTGGTGGCCGGTGAGCTGGTGATCGGTGGCAGCACCGAAGCCATCGGCGAGCGCAAGCTGTTCGGCCGCAACTTCAGCGCCAGCGAGCTGGCCAGCGGCGTGCGCTTCACCCCGCAGGGGCAACCGCCGATGTTCGCCAGCATTGATGTGGCCGGCATCCCGCGCAGTGCGCCCGCACCGGACAACAGCGTAGTGGGTATTGAACGTAGCTACTTCGGTACCGATGGCAAGCCGTGGTCGCCGCGCCCGCTGAAGGAAGGCGAAGCGCTGATCGTGCGCGTCACCGTCACCGCCGACACCACGATGCCCGATGCACTGCTGACCGACCTGCTGCCGGCGGGCCTGGAGATCGAGAACTTCAACCTGGGCGATGCCAAGCAGTGGGCCGACGTGGTGGTCGATGGCATCACCATCAGCGACCGGGGTGAGGCCGCCGATACCAAGCACGAGGAGTTCCGCGACGACCGCTACGTGGCCGCGCTGAAGCTCTCGCGTGGCAGCAAGGCCAACGTGTTCTACCTGGTCCGCGCGGTGACGCCGGGAACCTACTCGGTGCCGCCGCCGCTGGTGGAGGACATGTACCGGCCGCAGCTGCGCGGCGTCGGCCGCAGCAACCCGACCACGATCACGGTGGTACAGCCGTGACCGCGCGGACGGGCCGCGACGGCGCGGCCCGTCCTGCTGGCAACCCGCAATGAAGAACACGATGACGAACCGGCTGGCGGCCCTGCGCCGCCGGTGGCGGCCGCTGTGGCCATGGCTGCGCTGGGGCATGGCCGCTGCGCTGGCGCTGCTGCTGGTGCTGGATTTCGCCTTCCCGCCGCCGCTGCCGAAGCAGCGTGATACCAGCACCCTGGTGGTGGCTGCCGACGGCACGCCATTGCGCGCGTTTGCCGATGCCGAGGGCGTGTGGCGCTATCCAGCCTCGATCGACAGCGTCTCACCGCTGTACCTGCAGGCGTTGCTGACCTATGAAGACCGCTGGTTCTGGCGCCATCCGGGCATCAACCCGCTGGCGATCCTGCGGGCCAGCGGCCAGCTGCTGCGCGGCGGCCGCATCGTGTCCGGCGGTTCGACCCTGACCATGCAGGTCGCGCGCATTCTCGATCCGCACTCACGCACCCCGTGGGGCAAGCTGAAGCAGATGCTGCGTGCGGTGCAGCTTGAGGTGCACCTGAGCAAGCAGCAGATCCTGGCCCTGTACCTGGAGCGTGCACCCTACGGCGGCACCATCGAAGGCGTGGAAGCGGCCAGCTGGGCCTATCTGGGCAAGCCGGCGGCGCAGCTGTCGCATGCCGAGGCTGCGCTGCTGGCGGTGCTGCCACAGGCGCCCAGCCGGCTGCGCCCGGACCGCCATCCGGAAGCTGCGCAGAAGGCGCGCGACAAGGTGCTGTCACGCATGGCCGAGCTGGGCGCGTGGACACCGGAAGAAGTGGAGGATGCGCGCGTCGAGAACGTGGTGGCGCGTTCGCTACGCCCTCCCTTGCACGCCGCGCTGCTGGCGCAGCGCCTGCACTCGGCGCATCCGGGCCAGGCACGCATCCAGAGCAGCATCGACATCGGCCTGCAGCGCACGCTGGAAGAGCGCGTGGCCAGCTATTTCTCGACGCTGCCCGAGCGTACCTCGGCGGCCCTGCTGGTGGTCGACAACCGGACCCTGCAGGCACGCGCCTATGTCGGTACATTGTCCTTCGGTGACCGCCAGCGGCTGGGTCACGTGGACATGGTGCAGGCCTGGCGTTCGCCAGGCTCCACGCTCAAGCCGTTCCTGTACGCGATGGCGCTGGACGATGGCCTGATCCATTCGGAAAGCCTGCTGGTCGATGCACCGCAGAGTTTCGGCAGCTACCGCCCCGGCAACTTCGACATGGCCTTCAATGGGCCCATCGGTGCCTCCAGCGCATTGCGGCTGTCGCTCAACGTGCCGTCGGTGGATCTGCTGCAGCGGGTCGGCGCGGCGCGCTTCGCTGCCCGCCTGTCGCACGCCGGGATCCAACTGCGCTTCCCGCCGGGCAGTTCGCCCAACCTGTCGCTGATCCTGGGCGGCACCGGCGCGCGCCTGGAAGACCTGGTCGGCGCGTTCGCCGCGTTCAACCGGAGCGGTATCGCCGGCCGCGTGCGTTACACCGACGACGAGCCGATGATCGAGCGGCGCCTGGCCTCGCCGGGCGCCAGCTGGATCGTGCGCGAGATGCTCGAATCAAACCCGCGCCCGGGGTACAGCGCCGGGACGTTCGATGTCGGTGGCCGCCCGCGCGTGGCGTGGAAGACCGGCACCAGTTACGGGTACCGCGATGCATGGGCGATCGGCAGTACCCGCCACTACACGGTGGGCGTGTGGGTGGGCCGGCCGGACGGTACTCCGTTGCCGGGCCAGTACGGCGCGGTCACCGCGCTGCCGCTGATGTTCGAAGTGGTGGACAGCCTGCCGCGCCAGCGTGGTGATTCGGCGGCCGCGCCGATGCCGGCCAGTGTCAGCCAGGAAGACATCTGCTGGCCCACTGGCGAACGTGCCGAGGGACTGCCGGCCGCACTGTGCCAGCGGCGGATGCCAGCCTACCTGCTCGATGGCGCCGCACCGCCGACCTTCCCCGAACGCGAGGCGCGGCGCTGGCAGCCGGGCCGGCAGCGTTACCTGGCCGATGCCCGCAGCGGACTGCGCGTGTCTGCTGATTGCCGCTTGCCGCACGAAGAAGTCGCCCGCGAGATCGCGCGCTGGCCGGCGTTGCTGTCACCGTGGCTGCCCAAGGCCACGCGCGAGGCTTCGCAGTTGCCGGGACTGTCGCCAGACTGCCGCGACGACGGGCGCGAGGCCAGCGTCGCGCTGCATGTGGACGGGCTCAATGACGGCGCCACGCTGGCGCGCGCGCCTAATTCGGAACACGGCGTGCGCCTGCAGTTGCGCGCGCTGGGCAGCGAGCAGGCGGTGGACTGGTTGCTGGACGGCCGCTGGATCGCGCAGACCCACGGCGCGCAGTTGATGCAGCGCGAGTTCGCCGATCCCGGTGCGCATACCCTGACCGCCTTGGCCGCAGACGGCGCGTGGACGCAGGTACGGTTCACTGTCCTCCGGTAGGCGCCGGGCAATGCGCGGCGCGCGGTCCAGCGCCAACGACACCGCCGTGCTCTGGTAGGTGCCAACCTTGGTTGGCACGCGGCAAAGGCGCCCACCAGGGTGGGCATCTACCGGATCACTCCCCGATCCACCCATCCAGCAGATCGGCGAACTCGTCGGCGTGTTCCTCTTCCTGCGCCAGGATCTCTTCGAGGATGCGCTTGGTGGTGGTATCGCGGTCGCCGATGAAGTTGATCATCTCGCGGTAGCTGTCGATGGCGATGCGTTCGGCCACCAGGTTCTCGCGGACCATGTCGCGCAGGTCGCTGCCTTCCTTGTATTCGGCATGCGAGCGCGCGGTCAGCGTATCCGGGTTGAAGTCGGGCTCGCCGCCGAGCTGCACGATGCGCTCGGCCAGCTTGCCGGCATGCGCCTGTTCCTGCTGTGCATGTTCAAGGAATTCGGCTTTCACCGCGTCGGCCAGCATGCCCTTGGCCATGAAGTAGTGCCGGTAGTAGCGCAACACGCACACGTACTCGGTGGCCAGTGCGTCGTTGAGCAGCTTGATCACCACCTTGCGGTCGGCGCTGTAGCTGTCGGTGATCGCACCATCCTCGATGTTGCGCCGGGCGCGCTCGCGCAGGGCCGTGCGCTCGCTGATGCCGGGAATCTGCGCGGTGGGCTTGGGGGCTTTGGCTGGCTTGCTGGACATGGCTGGCCGTTTCCTCTTGCGGTGGGAGATCAGGTGGGCAGGTGCTCCAGCACGTAGTCGGCCGAAGACACTTCGAATTGACCGGGCTGTTCAACCCAGGCGGCGCGGACCACGCCGTCGACCACGAACAGGGCGAAACGGCGCGAGCGGATGCCCATGCCCGAGGCACTGGCGTCGAGCTCCAGGCCGAGCGCACGGGTCAGTTCGGCATTGCCGTCGGACAGCATCAGCAGGCCGTCGGGCACGTGCTGATCGGCGGCCCAGGCCTTCATCACGAACGGGTCGTTGACGGCCATGCAGTAGACATCGATGCCGCGCTGGCGGAAGGCCTCGAATTTCTCGACGTAGCCGGGCAGGTGGCGGGCCGAGCACGTCGGCGTGAACGCGCCGGGCACAGCGAACAGCACCACCTTGCGCGCGTCGAACAGCGAATGCGTATCGAGCGTTTCAATGCCCTCGCGGATGCGCTTGAGGGTGACTTCCGGAATGCGGTCGCCGACATGGATGGTCATGGGGAACTCCTTGCTGGGGCAGCGTAGTGGGCCGGATGGGACAGGGACGTCAAGACATTGGAAAACCGGCGTGCAGGGCCCATCTTCAGGCTTTGCGGAGCGGGCTTCCAGCCATAGCCTGGGGCAGGGCGATGGCAACCGCATTGCGCAGGATCAGTCGGCCTCACCGGGGCCGCACGAGCGACGGCGTAGCATCGCCGGCGCGTAGAATGAACCCGGGGCGGCGCCACCGGCGCGGCCGAAGCAGATCGAGGTAGCTGGATGGAATTCAAGGATTACTACGCCACCCTGGGGGTGGAACCGAGCGCGGGCGAGGCGGAGATCAAGACCGCCTACCGCCGGCTGGCACGCAAGTACCACCCGGACGTCAGCAAGGAGGCCGGGGCCGAAGACAAGTTCAAGGCGGTCAACGAGGCCTACGAGGCGCTGCGCGACCCGGAAAAGCGTGCAGCCTACGACCAGCTGCGCGCGCAGGGCTATCGCCCGGGCGAGGAGTTCAACGTGCCGCCGAACTACGGCGGCGCCGGTGGTTTCAACTTTGAGGAAGTGTTCGGGGGTGGTGGCGCCAACGGCGGCTTCAGCGACTTCTTCGAAAGCCTGTTCGCGCGCCAGCGCGGCGGTGCCGGCCCTGGCCCGGGATTCAGCAGCCAGGGCCATGCGCCCAACCGCGACACCCGCGCCAAGCTGTCGGTACCGCTGGAAGCGGCCTACAGCGGCGACAGCCTGCGCATCACCGTCAACGGCAAGCAGCTGGACGTGCGCGTGCCCAAGGGCATCCGTCCGGGCCAGGTGATCCGCCTGGCGGGGCAGGGCAACCATGGCGGCAACCTGCTGCTGGAAGTGGAGTACGCCGCACACCCGCAGTTCGAGGTCGATGGCCGCAACATCCTCTACACCCTGCCGGTCACGCCGTGGCAGGCCGCGCTGGGCACCAGCATCAGCGTGCCGACCCTGGGCGGCGCGGTGGAACTGAAGATCCCGGCCGACTCCGATGCCGGGCGCAAGCTGCGCCTGCGCGGGCGTGGCCTGCCGGGCAATCCGGATGGCGACCAGATCGTCGAGATCGAGATCGTGGCCCCGGCCGCGACCGACGAGGCGCAGAAGAAGGCCTACCGGAACCTGGCCAAGGCGTTTGGCGAGACGATCTGAGCA
>NZ_JAOCGL010000061.1:0-23506 GCF_029842485.1 Stenotrophomonas sp. GD03777 | reverse complement strand
CCAGCGGCCGGTACCACCCTCACCTCAACCGCGCGGTTCGTCCGGGCGGCGGAACGGGATCACCACGTAGTCCTGGCCCTCGCGCGGCTGCCACAATACCGGAACGCGCTGCGGTGACGGCGGCTCCAGTTCGTCGTCGGACAGCGGCTCGGCCTCGTCTTCTTCGTCTTCCCAGCTGTAGCGCTGGCGCGGTGGCAGTGGGTCGGCGTTGCGGAACAGCAGCGCGGCGATGATGCCGGCGAAGGCGCCGCCCATGTGCGACTGCCAGGACACACCATCGGCGTGCGGCAGGATGGTCATCAGCATGCCGCCGTAGAACAGCATGCCGATCAGACCGGTGGCGATCGCCGCACGGTCGCGGCGCAGCAGGCCGAGGCTGGCCAGCAGGAACATCAGGCCGTGGGTCACGCCACTGGCGCCCAGGTGCACGCTGCCCGGATTGCCCAGCATCCACGCGCCGAGGCCCGAACCCAGCCACAGCAGGGGCAGCGCGCGTACGGTGGCCTTCGGATACACGCTGCCGGCGAGCGTGCCGAGGATCAGGATGGCGATGCTGTTGGCGGCGATATGCTCGACCGAGGCATGCAGCATCGGGCCGCCGATCAGGCCGAGCAGGCCCTTGGCTTCCAGCGGTGCGACCGCCCACGGTCGCCAGTCGAACGTGCCCTGCAGGGCGAACACGGCCACCAGCACCAGCACGGCGGCCAGGCTGACATTGAACGCCCGCAGGATGCGCGAGCGATCATTGCGGGGGGGCGGCACGTCGCCGGCGGGCAGGGGCGCGTTGTTGTCCATACCTCAGCAATGGCGGTGACTGGCGCGAAACCAAGGCCACCGTAACGGGAGAGTGGAGGCGGCCGGCGGGACAATCCCACCGGCCGCACCGTTCAACGGGTCAGGCTCAGGCCTGGCCTTCGCCTTCCTTCGGCGGGTACTTCAGGCTCAGCACCACGGTGGCGGCGATGATCACCGCGACCACGCCCAGCGAGACCGGGGTCGGGATCTTGAACAGATCGATGATCATCATCTTGATGCCGATGAAGCCCAGTACCAGCGCCAGGCCGTACGGCAGCAGGTGGAAGCGGTCGGCCATGCCGGCCAGCAGGAAGAACATCGCGCGCAGGCCCAGCACCGCGAACACGTTGGAGGTGAGCACGATGAACGGGTCGGTGGTGATCGCGAAGATTGCCGGGATGCTGTCCACGGCGAAGATCACGTCGGTGACCGCAATCAGGATCAGCACCGCGAACAGCGGGGTGAACCAGCGCACGCCATCACGCTTCACGCTCAGCGCGTTGCCGGCGTAGTCCGGCAGCAGGCGCAGGTGCTTGCGCATCCAGCGCAGGGCCGGATTGGTCTCCAGGTCCGGCTCCTGGCCGGCGGCGAACCACATCTTCCAGCCGGTGAACAGCAGGAAGGCACCGAACACGTAGAGCAGCCAATGGAACTGGCTGATCAGCACGCTACCGGCGAAGATCATGATCGTACGTAGCACGATCGCACCCAGGATGCCGATGATCAGCACCTTCTGGCGCTGCTCTTCCGGCACCACGAAGTAGCTCATGATCATCAGGAAGACAAAGATGTTGTCGACCGCCAGCGCCTTCTCGACCAGGTAGCCGGTCAGGAACTCGAGGCCGACCTTGTTGGCCACGACCTGGCCGGCGGTCTCATTCAGGTAGTACCAGAGGCCGGCGTTGAACAGCAGGGCCAGCGCGACCCAGCCGATGGACCACCACAGGGCCTCCTTGAAGGTGACCTTGTGCGGTCCACCATGGCGCATCAACACGAGGTCGACCAGCAGGGCGATGACCACCACCGCTGCGAAGCCGCCCCACAACCACACGTTACCGATCGTCTGCATTGGGAATGTCCGTTGGAAAGATGAATGCCAGGCCGGACGGCGAGGATCTGCAACGGAGGATCGGGAGGGGATCCAGGGACAGAGCTTCGCCAGTACGGCGAAGGTCTCGCTCGCAGTTCCAGTCGGCTGGAACTGCCGTTGCACCGGAGCCTGCGGGCTCGAAATGACGGCGACAACGTCTGGGAGCTACTCCCCTTCTGGCGCCGATTCTGCCGTCTGGCCCCGCCGCCGTCAAATGGGGAGGCCAGGGGTCGGATCCCCAAAGGGGCTCCGACCTCATCGTCGCCACACTGGGGTCAGAGCCCCTGCGGGGATCCGACCCCGGCGCCCGGTTTACAATGGGTGGATGAATACCCCCCTTCCGATTGTCCGCCTCAAGAATGCGTGGCGCTCCAGCCACCCGTGGATCTTCCAGAAACTGGTCGAGAAGCCGACCGTCCGGCCCAAGCCCGGTTCCATCGTCGACGTGGTCGGCATCGATGGCGAGTTCATTGGCCGCGGGTTCTACAACGGGCACTCGCGCATTGCCGTGCGCATCCTTGAAACCGACCAGAACGTACCGGTGGATGCCGGCTGGTTCTCGCGCAAGATCGCCCAGGCAGTGTCGCTGCGCCGTGAGGTACTCAAGCTCGATGCGGTGTCCGATGCCTGGCGCGTCGTGCACAGTGAAGGCGACGGCCTGTCCGGCCTGGTGGTGGACCGCTACGGCGACCTCGTGGTGGTCGAGTTCTTCGCCGCCGGCATGTTCCGCCACCGCGAATGGATCTACGATGCGCTGCGCGAGCAGTTCCCCGGCTGCCGCTTCCACAGCTTCGCCGACGAGCACGTGCAGAAGCAGGAAAGCTTCGACTTCCACGGCAACACCACCACCGAAGCGTCGGTGATCACCGAGTACGGCATCAAGTTCCGCGCCGACCCGGCCGGTGCGCACAAGACCGGTTTCTTCGCCGACCAGCGCGAGAACCGCGAGTGGCTGAGCCAGCAGGTGGAAGGCAAGAGCGTGCTCGACCTGTGCTGCAACACCGGCGGTTTTGCCGTGTACGCGGCGGCGCGTGGTGCTTCGGAAGTGATCGGCATCGACATCGACGAGGACGTGATCCAGATCGCCAAGGGCAATTCGCGCCTGAACAACGTGCGTCCGAAGTTCATCCAGTCCGATATCTTCCCGTGGCTGCGCGACGCCGCCAACCGCGGTGAGCAGTACGACGTGGTGATCCTGGACCCGGCGAAGATGACCCGCGACCGCGACCAGGTCATCACCGCACTGAAGAAGTACCTGGACATGAACAAGCTGGCGCTGGGCGTGGTCAAGCCGGGCGGCCTGTTCGCCACCTTCTCCTGCACCGGCCTGGTGGCCGAGGACCAGTTCCTCGACATGCTGCGCCGCGCGGCCTATTTCTCCGGCCGCACGATCCAAATCCTGAAGGTGGCCGGCGCCGGTCCGGACCATCCGTTCATGGCCCACGTGCAGGAATCGCGTTATCTCAAGGCCGTGTTCTGCCGCGTAGTGGATTGACCGCAGGACGCTGTAGAGCCGAGCCCATGCTCGGCTGATCTGCCTGACAGCCTCAAGATCCGCCGGGCGTGGCCCGGCGCTACCCAATGCGCGGCCACGGCGCTATGGTCGGGCTCTTCCCCATGCCGGTGAGAGCCCATGCCATCGTTGCGCCACCTGTCCGTCGTGCTCGCCCTGGCGCTGTGCGCGCCGCTGTCCGTCCACGCCATCGAGTTCAGCGCGCAGGAGCTGGCCCGCGCCAAATCCCTGCAGCAACGCCTGGTCACGCTCGACAGCCACCTCGATACGCCGGCCAACTTTGGTCGCAGCGGTTTCGACATCGAGCAACGCCACGACCGCAACGCCCTTTCGCAGGTCGACTACCCGCGCATGGTCGAAGGCGCGCTGGACGGCGGTTTCTGGGCGATCTACACCGACCAGGGCGACCGCACCGCTACCGCCCATCTGGCCGAGCGTGACCACGGCCTGCAGCGACTGATGGAAATCCGCGAGATGCTGGCGGCCAATCCCGAGCGCTTCGCGCTGGCACTGACCGCCGATGACGCAGCGCGGATCAAGGCTGCCGGCAAGCGCGTGGTCTACATCAGCATGGAAAACGCCAGCCCGCTGGTGGCCGACCCCAGCCTGCTGTCGTTCTATCACCGCGCCGGCCTGCGCCTGCTCAGCACCGTGCACTTCGCCAACAACGAGTTCGCCGATTCGGCCACCGATCCCAAGGGCGCGGAATGGAAAGGACTTAGCCCGGCCGGCAAGGAGCTGGTGCGGGAGGCGGTGAAGCTGGGCATCGTGATCGACCAGTCGCACGCCTCGGACGCGGTGTTCGACGACCTGCTGGCAATGATGCCGGTGCCGTTCGTGCTGTCGCACAGCTCGGCCAAGGCGGTCTATGACCATCCGCGCAATCTCGACGATGCGCGCCTGCGCAAACTGGCCAAGGCCGGCGGCGTGATCCAGGTGAACGCCTATGGCGGCTACCTGATCGACACCGCAAAGACGCCCGAGCGCAAGCAGGCCGAGGAAGCGCTGAGCAAGCAGCTGGGCGGCTGGGAAGGCATGGGCATCGAACAGGGCGTTGCGCTGCTGAAGGCCGAGCAGGCGCTGGACCACGAGCACCCGGTGCGCCACGCCAGCCTGGACGACTTCTTCGCCCACTTCGAGCACATCCTCACGGTGGTCGGCCCGGAACATGTGGGCATCGGCCTGGACTGGGATGGTGGTGGCGGACTGAGTGACCTGCCCGATGTCAGCCAGCTGCCGAAGATCACCGCGTGGCTGCTGCGCAAGGGCTATACCGAGAAGCAGATTGCCGGCATCTGGGGCGGCAACCTGCTGCGGGTGATGCGCCAGGCGCAGGATTACGCTGCAAAGCAGGGCGGTTGAAGCGCCCTGCGGTAGTGCCGGCCGCTGGCCGGCATTGCTCGTATCAACAGGATGCGAGGTGCCGGCCAGCGGCCGGCACTACCGGCGAGCCGGTTACTTCGCGATCAGTGCGTGGCGGCGGCTGTACAGGAAGTACAACACCAGGCCGACCACGTTCCACAGCAGGAAGTACAGCTGAGTGGTGTGCGGCAGGCTGATGAACAGGTAGATGCAGCCCAGTGCGGCCAGCGGGCCGACCACGAAAGCCACCGGCGTGCGGAAGGTGCGCTCGCGGTTCGGCTCGCGCAGGCGCAGCACCACCAGACAGATGCCCACCGCAGTGAACGCGGCCAGGGTACCGGCATTGGCCAGCGCCGCGATCTCGTCCAGGCGCGCCACACCAGCCAGCGCCGACACCACCACCGCAGTGAACAGTGTGGTCGCCACCGGCGTGCCGGTGCGTGCGTTGACCTTGGACAGGCCACGCGGCAGCAGGCCATCGCGGCTCATCACAAAGAAGATGCGGCTCTGGCCGTACAGGAAGGCCAGCAGCACCGTCGGCAGGGCGATGATCGCGATCACGCCGATCACCATTGCCGCGGTCGGATGGCCCAGCTGGCGCATGATCAGCGCCAGCGGCTCGGCGCTGTGGCCGAACACCGCGTAGCTCATCGCACCGACGGCCGCCAGCGCCACCAGCACGTAGACGATGGTGCAGCCGATCATCGAACCGATGATGCCGATCGACAGGTCGCGGCCCGGGTTCTTGGTCTCCTCGGCGGCGGTGGAGATCGCATCGAAGCCGTAGAAGGCGAAGAAGATGATGGCTGCCGCCGCCATCACGCCGTGCTCGACGCCGTCGGGGCCCATCGATTTGGCAAAGCCGTACGGCATGAACGGCTGCAGGTTGGCGCTGTCGAAGGCGGGCAGGGCCACGGCGACGAAGATGGCCAGCGCGATCAGCTTGAACACCACCAGGATGGCGTTGAGCGTGGCGCTTTCCTTGGTGCCGGCCATCAGCATGCCGGCCACCAGCCAGGTGATGATGATCGCCGGCAGGTTGATCATGCCGCCTTCCACGTGCGGGCCGGCGGCCAGCCAGGCCGGCAGGTGCACATTCCAGCCGAACTGGGTATGGACCCATTCGAGGAAGCCGACGAAGTAGCCTGACCAGCCCACCGCCACCGTACTCACCACCAGCGAGTACTCCAGGATCAGGCTCCAGCCCACAACCCAGGCGAATACCTCGCCCAGCGCGCTGTAGCTGTAGGTGTAGGCACTGCCGGCGGCCGGCATCATCGTCGACAGTTCGGCGTAGGACAGTGCCGCGCAGGCGCAGACCGCACCGGCAATCGCGAAGGAGATCAGCACGGCCGGGCCGGCCAGGTTGGCACCCACGCCGATCAGCGTATAGATGCCGGTACCGACGATGGCGCCGATGCCCAGCGCGATCAGGTGCGGCCAGCTGAGCGTCGGGATCAGGCGCCTGCCGGCTTCGTGGACGGTGACGGAATCTAGGGACTTGCGCCGGAACAGGGACATGCAGGCCTCGGAAGGGGTGACTAAGAACGACAAGTTCCCGAGTGTGACCGAACGCAGCGCAGCATTACCACTGACGGGGGTCATACCCGGGTTGGATGCGTCGCTGATGGAGGCTGAACGCCGTCAATGATGACGAAATCAGCACAATCTGAGCAACAAATCGAACTCGTCCTACGATCGTCCAGCTGGCAGGGCAAACCGAGGGTCAGGGTGATCGCGGCCAATGGCAGCCATCCTCCTGCCAAGCTTCGGGGTCGTCGTGGAAGGTCGTGCTGTGGCCGTCGCGGGCGCCTTCGTATCGCAGATCCAGCACCAGCGCGCCCTGGGTGCTCAACAGGTAGCGGCCGTTGAGGCGGCCATCGATGCGCTCTTCCCAGACGCTGTCAAACTGGTACGGGCGATCTTCGGCCAGCACCGTGGTTTGCATCGAGATCCGGCGCAGGGGCAGGCGCTTGCGCTGGCCGGCGTAGCGCACGTCGGACTGTCCGTCCTCCAGCCAGCGCCATTCCAGGTGGATGCTGCCGTTGCGACCGCCGGTCAGGCAACGATGGTCCTGTACGGTGGCGCCAGAGGCGGTGCCGGCGAACAGCAGGGCCAGGCCGAGCAGCGGCAGCCGCCCGTTCATCCGTTCAGCCCCAACCGGATGCCGAACCCCACCAGGAACAGGCCGGCCACGCGGCGCAGCGCGTCGCTGATCCGCGGGTGCTGGATCAGCCGGCGACGGGCCAGGTTGCCCACGCCGATCAGCATCGAACAGTAGGCGATGCTGACCACCAGGATGATGCCGGCCAGCGCCGCGAAGGTGGCGATGCCCTGGTGTGCCTTGGGATCGATGAACAACGGCAGGAAGGCCATGTAGAACAGGATCGCCTTCGGGTTGAGCAGGCTGACCAGGATCGCCTGCTGGAAGTAGCGGCCCGGTTGCATGCGGATCGGGCCGGCATCACCGCCCTCGTGCTTCGGTGTGCGCAGCAGGCCGATGCCGACCCACACCAGGTAGGCCGCACCCAGGTACTGCACGGCGTGGAACACCAGCGGGTTGGCCTTGAGCAACGCGGCCACGCCGGCCAGCGCCAGCCACATCAGGATCTGGTCGCCGACCAGCAGGCCGGCCAGTGCGGTGTAGCCGCCGCGCACGCCACCACGGCCGGTGGCGGTCAGCAGGGTGAAGGTACCGGGGCCGGGCAGGGCGAGAAACACCAGCACGGCGACCAGAAACGTCCACAGGTCCTGGATGCCCATCCACGGCATGGCGGCGTTCTCTCTTACGGGGGGCCGCCATTGTCGGCCAGCGCCGGGACCGGCGACAGGGGGCCGGCAGGACCCTCGGGCATGCCAGACAGCAGAGGTTGCAGGTGCTGGCGCAGCTGCGCGTGCAGCTGCCGCACCGCCGGCGAGAACTGCTTGCGGTGCGGGCAGACCAGCTGCAACGGTATGTGGCTGCCGATGCCGTCGAGCAGCAGCTGCAGGCGCCCTGCGAGCACATCCTCGCGCAGGTCCAGCCAGGACTTGTAGGTGATGCCTTCGCCGGCCACCGCCCAGCGCCGCACCACATCGGCGTCATCGCAGACCAGCGGGCCGCGCACCGGAATCACGCTACGGCGCCCGTCGACCTCGAACGACCAGCGATCATAGGCGCGGCCACTGAGCTGGTAGACCAGGCAATGATGCTCGCGCAGATCGTCCAGGCGCGTGGGCGTGCCGCGCCGCTGCAGATAGTCGGGCGACGCCGCGAGTACGCGCCGATTGCCTTCCAGCAGGGGCAGGGCGACGTAGTTGGCGTCGTCGAAGTGGCCGATGCGGATGGCCACGTCGACCGGGTCGCGGAACACGTCGGCCACTTCGTCGGACAGGCGCAGGTGCAGGCGCAGCCGGGGGTGCGCGGCGCGAAAGGCGCTCAGCCAGGGCAGCAGCAGATTTCGACCGAAGTCCGACGGCGCCGACAGCTGCAGGGTGCCGTGCAGTTCGGCGTCTTCGCCCTGAACGCGCGCCTGGCCCTCGCGGAGGGTGGCCAGCACCTCCTGCGCATACGGCAGGTACAGCGCCCCCTCGCCGGTCAGGCGCAGGCTGCGCGTGGTGCGCACGAACAGGCGCAGGTCCAGCTCGCGTTCCAGCCGCGCCACCGCCGCAGCAACCTGCCCCGGCAGCAGGTCGGCTTCGCGGGCCGCCTGCGAGAAGCTGCCCAGTGCGGCAGTACGGACGAACAGCTGCAGATCGTCGAAGCGGATCATCTTCATCGCCAGAGTGAAAGTGCTGCCCGATTCTGCGCCTTTCCGAGGGACCGCGCGCGGCGCAACCTGTCGCCTCCTTCCCCACTGGACCGCTGCCATGCGCGCCATTGCCTACACCCAAGCCGGCCTGCCGATCGATGATGCCCAGGCCCTGATCGACATTGAACTGGAACTGCCGCAGCCCGGCCCGCGTGACCTGCGCGTGGCGGTACGCGCGGTGGCGGTGAACCCGGTCGACACCAAGGTCCGCCGCGGCGTGGCCACCGATGGCCCGCGCGTGCTGGGCTGGGATGCGGTCGGCATTGTTGATGCGGTGGGCAGCGAGGTGACCCTGTTCCAGCCCGGCGACGCGGTCTACTACGCCGGCGTCATCGACCGCCCGGGCAGCAATGCGCAGTACCAGCTGGTGGATGAGCGCAGCGTCGGGCGCAAGCCGGCCAGTCTCGACGATGCCGCCGCCGCAGCGTTGCCACTGACTGCAATCACCGCCTGGGAGCTGCTGTTCGACCGCCTGCGCATCCCGGAGGGTGGTGGCGAAGGCCAGACCCTGCTGGTGATCGGTGCTGCCGGTGGTGTCGGTTCGATCCTGGTGCAGCTGGCACGGAAGCTGACCAGGCTGACCGTGATCGGCACCGCCTCGCGCCCGGATACCCAGGACTGGACGTACGCAATGGGGGCACACCACGTGATCGACCACAGCCTGCCGCTGGCCGAGGGACTGGCGCGGCTCGGCATCAGCGAGGTGCAGCATGTCGCCAGCCTGACCCACTCCGACCAGTACTACGCGCAGATCGTGGAACTGCTGGCACCGCAGGGCCAACTGGGGCTGATCGATGACCCGGGCCAGGTGGACGTGATGGCGCTCAAGCGCAAGGCACTGTCACTGCACTGGGAGTCGATGTTCACGCGGCCGCTGTACCGCACCGCCGACATGCAGCGCCAGCACGACCTGTTGAACCGTGTGGCCGAGCTGATCGATACGGGCGTGCTGCAGACCACCCTGGGCGAGCACTTCGGGCGCATCGACGCGGCCAACCTGCGGCGCGCCCACGCGCTGCTGGAAAGCCAGCGCGCCAAGGGCAAGATCGTGCTGGAAGGCTGGTAACACCGGCGGTTCCCGCGCCCCCTTGGGGTCAGATCCCTTTCCCCCCAGGGAAAGGGATCTGACCCCTGCCTCAGGCCACGCCGTTGTCGACGTGGGTGGTGAAACCGGGCTGCTCGCGCAGCCGTTCGAACCACGCCGAGAGGTGTGGCAGCACGGGCTTGTTGCCGGGCGTGCTGCGCCAGCGCTGGGCCGATAGCCCGAGCACGATGTCGGCCAGGGTGAAGGCGTTGCCCGTCACGTGGCAGTGGCCACCGGCCAATTGTGTGTCGAGTACGCCCATCAAGTGGTTCCACTGCGCCAGGCTGGCCTCGGCGCGGGCATCGTCCGGGTAGTCTGGGTGCCGCCGCACGCGCGCCATGAACACGTGCCGCCAGGCGCTGTTGAGGTCGCTGGCCTGCCAGTCCATCCACTGCTCGACCCGGGCGCGGCCCTGCGCCGTACCGGGCAGCAGGTCATCACGGCCAGCACGTGCGGCCAGGTAGCGGCAGATGCTGTTCGATTCCCACAGCACGAAGCCGCCATCGCGCAGGACCGGCACCTGCCGGTTCGGATTCAACGTGGCCAGCAGGTCCGCCGGTGGTTCTGGCTCGTGTTGGAGTGGCAGGTCGAGGCCGGCGCACAGCCACAGCACCTTGCGCACGTTGATGGAGGTGGGCTTTCCGTACAGAGCGAGCATGGTCCTGACGCAGCAGCTGAGACTCGGCCAGCCTACACTTGCCCCATGCAAACCGAATACCTGCTCATTGCCGGCCTTCTATTGGCCGTGCTCATCCTGCAGCTGGTCGCCCTGCTGCGCCGCCCGCCGCATGAACGCTTGGAACAGGCCGTGCGCGAGGAGGCGCGCGCCGGGCGCAGCGAACTGCGCGAACAGCTCGATGGCTTCGCCCGCGCGCTGACCGATCTGTCCACCCGCACCGATCAGCGCCTGGACCTGCTGCGCGAAGCGCTGGGCGAAGATGCCCGCAAAGCGCGCGCTGAAGTGGCCGACAGCCAGCAGCGCGGCGCAGCATTGATGGGGCAGCGGCTGCAGGAACTGCGCGGCCAGCTGGAGACCTTCGGCCAGCAGCAGGAGGCACGCATCCATGCGTTTGGCCAGCAGCTGCAGGAGCTCACTGCGCGCACCGATACCCAGCTCGGGGCGCTGCGCCAGACCCTGGTGGACGATGCACGCAAGGGCCGCGAGGAGGGCGCGCTGTCGCAGCAGCGCCTGACCGACAGTCTGGGCCTGCGCCTGCAGGAACTGACACAGCGCAACGAGCAGCGCATCGCCGAGATGCGTGCCACGCTGGAGGAACAGCTGCGCGCGCTGCAGAACGACAACGCGCAGAAGCTGGAGCAGATGCGCCACACCGTGGACGAGAAGCTGCAGTCGACGCTGGAAACGCGACTGGGCAATTCCTTCAAGCTCGTCTCCGAGCGCCTGGAACAGGTGCAGCGTGGCCTCGGCGAGATGCAGCAGCTGGCCACCGGCGTGGGCGACCTCAAGCGCGTGCTGACCAACGTCAAGAACCGCGGCAGCTGGGGCGAAGTGCAGCTGGAGAATATCCTCGAGCAGACACTCACCCAGGAGCAGTACGCGCGTGCGGTGAGGGTGCGCCCGGATAGTGGCGAGATGGTCGATATCGCCGTGCGCCTGCCGGGCCGCAGCAGCGACGACACGCCGGTGTGGCTGCCGATCGACTCCAAGTTCCCGCGCGAGGACTACGAGCGCCTGCTGGACGCACAGGAACAGGGCGATGCCGAAGGCGTGCGCCTGCAGGGCATCCAGCTGGAGCGCGCGGTGCGCGTGCAGGCCAAGTCGATCTGCGACAAGTACATCGCACCCCCGCATACCACCGATTTCGCAGTGATGTTCCTGCCCACCGAGGGGCTGTACGCCGAAGTGATCCGCCGCCCGGGACTGGTCGATCTGCTGCAGCGCGAGCACCGCGTGGTCGTGGCCGGGCCGACCACGGTCACCGCGCTGCTCAACAGCCTGCAGATGGGCTTCCGCACGCTGGCCATCGAGCAGCGCTCCAGCGAGGTATGGAGCCTGCTGGGCGCAGTGAAGAGCGAGTTCGGCAAGTTCGCCGGCATCCTGGAGAAGGCCGAGAAGCAGATCACCACCGTCGGGCGCAGCATCGGCGAGGCCAGCCGCAAGACGCGCACCATCGAACGGCGCCTGCGGGGTGTCGAGTCGCTGGCTGCCGAGCAGGCCCAGTCGCTGCTCGGCGACCTGGCCGAGGGAGATGCCACGGCCGAGGAAGAGGCGAGCGACGGCGAGGAGGCTTGACCGGCGCCGACACGCCGCCTGCATCGCCGGTGCGTATGCTGGCGGCCTGCCCGCCCGATCCGGTACCACGATGCGCCTGCCCCTTTGCACCAGCCTTGTCCTGACCGCACTGCTTGCTGCCTGCAGCAGCGCGCCACCGAGCGTGGACACGACCGCGCAGGCCACGGCCACCAGCCCTGAAGCTGCCGAGGCCTATCGCGAAGCGCGCGACGTCGACTGCCAGGCCGCCGGTGGCACCCTGCAGCGGCTCGGCCGGCTGCAGCGCGAGCAATGCGTGATTCCCTATGCCGACGCCGGCAAGGCCTGCAGCCGCAAAAGCGACTGCACGGGCCAGTGCCTGGCCGCAGGCGAGGCAATGGCCGGTGATGTGGCGTCCGGTACCTGCCAGCGTGATGCCAGCCAGAACTTCGGTTGCCGCCAGCGTATCGATGACGGCAAGGCGCAGGGCACGATCTGCGTGGATTGAGGATGCCTGTAGAGCCGAGCCCATGCTCGGCTGCCATGGCATCAGCCGAGCATGGGCTCGGCTCTACAACAGCGCGCGCGGCGCTATGCTGGTGGGCCATTCCCGCCGTAGCCGGAGCCCCGCGTGAGCACCCCGATCCAGGACATTCCCCTCACCACCATCGACGGCCAGCCGTCCTCGCTTGCCGACTACCAGGGCAAGGTGCTGCTGCTGGTCAACGTCGCCTCCAAGTGCGGCCTGACCCCGCAGTACGAAGGCCTGCAGGCGCTGTATGCGGAAAAGCACGCGCAGGGCCTGGAAGTGCTGGGCTTCCCCGCCAACAACTTCCTCGGCCAGGAGCCGGGCAGCGAGGCCGAGATCCAGCAGTTCTGCCAGCTTACCTACGACGTCAGTTTCCCGATGTTCTCCAAGATCAGCGTGGCTGGCGAGGACACCCACCCGCTGTACCAGCGGCTGACCGCCGCCCAGCCGCAGTCGATCGGCGAAGGCCCGCTGCGTGAGCGCCTGGCGAGCAAGGAGATTCCGATCCACGCAGCACCGGCGGTGCTGTGGAACTTCGAGAAGTTCCTGGTTGGCCGCGACGGCAAGGTCATCGCGCGCTTCGCCCCGGACGTGGCTGCCGATGACGCGCGCCTGCGCGAAGCCATCGAGGCCGCGCTGGCGGCCTGAGGAAAGCGTGCCAACCGAGGTTGGCACCTACCGGAAAAGAAAAACCCCGCCGAGGCGGGGTTTTTTCATGCACGGGCTGCAGCGATCAGTTGCTCCAGTTGGGCATCGGCATGGCATCGACCGGGATCGGCGAATTGGCATCATCATGGCCGCGGTCGCGCTTGCTGCGCAGGTCGTTCTCGATCTGGTAGTTGCGGCGCTGCATCCACGCATCGCGCACCAGCGAGTACTCGTCCACGGCGGTGTCGCGCAGATCATCGATCGCCAGCAGCTGTGCGCGGGTGTCGACCAGCTGCAGGCCCTGCAGGCCGATGCGGACCTTGTCTTCCTCGATGCGGCGGATCGGCGACAACGGGATGTCACCGGCCAGGCCGAACACATCGCGCACGGTACGCGGGCCGAAGAACGGCAGTTCCACGTAGCGCGAACGACGCCAGCCCCAGGCTCCCAGGGTCTGGCCGAAATCTTCATTGCGACGCGGCACCATCGCCTTGCTGGCCGGATCGAACAGGCCACCGATGCCCAGCGTGCTGTTCATCAGGAAGCGGCCGAGGCTGTCCCACGCATCGGCACCGCGGCCCTGCAGCAGCTGGTTGGTGATGGTCACCGGCGCACGCAGGTTGCTGAAGAAGTTGCTGACGCCGGTACGCGCGAAACGTGGCACCACGTGGGTATAGGTGGTGGCCAGCGGGCGGGCCACACCGCGGTCGACCGCATTGTTGAACTTGTGGACCTTGCGGTTGAACGGTTCCCACGGATCGTAAGCCGCGGCACTGCCGGTGTTGCCGGTGCCACCATACAGGGCGTCGAAATCATCGTCGCTGGCGGCGGTGGATGCTGCGGTCTTTGGTGGGCTGGCCTCTGCGCCCTGCGGCGCAGTTGTCGGCACCGCAGCGGCAGGCGTTGCCGGGTTGGCCACGGGAGCGACCGGAGCAGTACCGACCACCCCGGTATCGGCCGTTGCGGCCGTCGCTTCGGCAGCAGGGCCGGGCGCGACCACGGTGCTGGCGACCGGTGCGTCGCTGCGCGCGGGCTTGCCGGCACAGGCGGTCAGGGCGGTGGCCAGGAGGATCAGGGGGAAAGTGCGTACGACGTTCATGTCAGCTCGCAGCAGAAGTAGCGTTGAAGTCCAGGTCGGGCGACAGCCGGTAGGCTGCGCTCAGCTCGTTGAAGCCGGCCGGCGCGCCGGAAATGGCCAGCGCATGGCCCGCCTTGCGTGCCCGGGCGGCCAGTTCGGCCAGCAGGGCCAGGCCGGCGCTGTCCACGCGCTCGACCTCGCCCAGCTCCAGCCGCGCCAGCTGGGCTGGCAGGGCCTGCAGTTGCGGCCACAGTGCAATCACCGCGGCACGGTCGAGCACCCCGCGCAGGCGCAGGGTGTCGCCTTCCAGCAGCGCCAGTGCGTTACTTGCCATTGCCCGCCGGCCCGGCCTGCAGGCTGCCGCTGTGCAGCTCGCTGGCCACCTGCTTGATGCCCTTCTGGCGCAAGGGCGTATCGAACTGGTTGCGGAAGGTCTGCACGTAGGAAATGCCTTCGATGTTGACGTCGAAGATCTTCCACTGGCCGTTCACGTTGCGCATCCAGTACTCGACCGGGGTCGGTTCGTTGCCGGCGCGCACCAGTTCGGTGCTGACGCGCACGCCACGGTTGCCCGGCAGCGGGCTTTCACCCTTCAGGCGGAAGCTCGGCTTGCCCTGGATGTTGAGCAGGGTCGAACCGTAGCGCTGCATCAGGCTGTCGGCCATCGCATCGGCGAACAGCTTGATGTCGCCGTCGGAGGCGCCGCGGGCGTGCGGGCCCAGCACCAGGCGTGCCGCATAGTCGCGGTCAAAGGTGCGGTTCAGTTCGCTGTCGATGTAGCTGCGCAGGCTGGCCGGGTTGCTGCTGAACTCGCTGCGGCGCTGCTGCAGCGTGGTGAGAATGCGCGTGCTGGCATCGATCACCACCTTGCCGGCCTGGCCCTGCGCTGCGGCAGCGGCGGGGGCGGCCGCCTGGGCCTGGGCAAGGAACGGGGTGGCCATCAGCAGCGCCGAGGCGAGCAGGGCGGGAATCAGTTTCATTTTCATGGTTGCGGTTCCGTTGCAGGCGCCTGCGCGCCATCGTTGGGCTTCTGGGCAGGGCCACCACCGGCGCCGCCACTGAACATGTACTTGCCGACCAGCTGGATCAGGTCCACCGCCGGTTGGGTGAAGACGATCTCGTCACCGGCCTTCAGCACGTCCGGGTCACCGCCCGGCTGCAGACCGATATAGCTCTCGCCGAGCAAACCACTGGTGAAGATGCCCGCCGAGGTGTCCGCCGGCAGGTCCTTGACCTTGCTGTCCATGCGCAGGGTCACGATGGATTCGAACTTCACCGGATCCAGGTCGATGGAGGCGACCTGGCCGACGGTGACGCCGCCGATCTTCACCGGCGCCTGCTTGCGCAGCTGGCCGACCTGGGAGAAGCGCGCCTTCAGCTCGTAGCCCTGGCTGCCCCAGCTCCAGCGCTGGTTGGTCGAGGCCACGGCCAGCACCATCAGCGAGGCCAGGGCCAGCAGCAGGAATGCGCCGACGGAGAATTCGAGTCTGGGACCGCGGATGGCCATGTGGATTACCTGATCGAGTCGTGGTGGCCGCGCGCGCCTGCGCACCGCCGGTGGAGGGGTTAGGTGAACAACATTGCCGACAGCACGAAGTTGAACATCAGCACCAGCAGCGAGGCATTGACCACCGCACGGGTGGTCGCCACCGAGGTGCCCTCGATGGTCGGCTCGGCGTGGAAACCAACATAGGCGGCGACCAGCGCTGCGGTGCCGCCGAAGATCGCCGACTTCAGCATCGCCACGCCGAAGTCATCCCAGAAATCGACGCTGTTGCGCAGTGCCGACCAGAACACGCCATTGTCCAGGCCCAGCACATGCACCGCTTCGAAGTAGCTGGCGCTGATCGCCAGCGAGCAGAAGATGCCGGTCAGCAGCGGCACGGTCAGCACCGCCGCCCAGAAGCGCGGCGCGACGGCCTTGGCCACCGGGTCGATCGCCATCAGCTCCAGTGCCTTGATCTGGTCGGTGGCGCGCATCAGGCCCAGTTCGGCGGCGATCGAGCTGCCGGCGCGGCCGATGAACAGCAGCGCGGTCAGCACCGGCGCCAGTTCCCGGTACAGCGACAGGCCGAGCAGGGTCGACAGCGCGTCGGCCGCACCGAAGGTGGTCAGCGTGCGGTAGCCCTGCAGGGTCAGCACCAGGCCGACGAAGGCACCACCGACGGCGATGATCGGCAGCGAGCGTGCGCCGATCTTGTAGATCTCGCGGGTCAGCTCGGCCAGGAAATCACGGGTTGGCAGCGAACCACGCAGCACGGTCAGCGAGAACAGGCCGGCGCGACCCAGCGAGCGGGTGGCTTGGACGAACGGCATCAGGCGACCCTCGCGCGCGGCGCGGCATCGAACGGAATGGGGCCATCGGGCTGGCCGTGCAGGAACTGCCGAAGCAGCGGGTCCTGACTGGACTGCAGCGCCTCGGGCGTGCCCTGGAACACGATGCCGCCATTGGCGATGGCGATCACCTGGTCGCAGATCGGCAGGGTCTCGTGCACGTGGTGGCTGACAATGATGCTGGTCAGGCCCAGGCTGTGGTTGAGGCGCTGGATCAGGCTCATGATCACGCCGGAGGCGATCGGGTCCAACCCGGTCAGCGGCTCGTCGTAGATCATCAGTGGCGGATCCAGTGCCAGCGCGCGGGCCAGCGCGACGCGGCGCGCCATGCCGCCGGACAGTTCGCGCGGCCAGGCATCGGCAGCGGCCAGCAGGCCCACGGCATGCAGCTTCATTTCCACCAGGCGGCGCAGCACGGCGGTCGGCAGGCGGGTATGCGTGCGCAGTGGCAGCGCGACGTTTTCGGCGACGGTCAGATCGGTCAGCAGGCCGTTGCCCTGCAGCAGCACACCCACGCTCTTGCGCATTTCCAGCAGCGCGCCGCTGTCATGCGGGATCGGCTTGCCGAACAGGGTGACCTCGCCGGCGACCGGACGCAGTTCGCCGGTCAGTGCCGCCAGCAGGGTCGACTTGCCACTGCCGGACGGGCCCAGCACGGCCGTGATGCTGCCCTTGGGCACCTGCAGCGACACGTCGCGCAGGATCGTGCGCCCGCTCCGGTCGATGCGGACGTTGGATAACTGCACCAGACTGGAGGTGGAAGCCGACATGGGCACCATTAACGTTTTTTAGACATCGAAGGATCGGGCCCATCGGCTGAACATAAGCAGACTGGACGGTCCAGTATTGTGGCACGGCAAGACCCTTGCCAGGCCGGGACAATCGGCCGGCAGCGCGGAACAATCCGTACCGGCGATGGGCGGGCCATTGAATACTGCCTGCCGTGCTGCACACTGTGCATGACATGATGAGTGACCCGGGCAGCGATTTCCGCCTCTACCATTCCAACTCCCTGGACGTGCTGGCTGCGCTGCTGGCGCGCAACGTGCGTGAGCCGGTTCCGGGCCAGCCGTTGCTCGCGCCGGAGGTGGTGCTGATCCCGCAGGTGGCGATGCGGCGTTGGCTGCAAGCGACACTCGCTGCCGAGTATGGCGTGGCCGCCAACCTCGAGTTCCTGACCCCGGGCGAGTTCGTTGCCCGTGCACTCAATGCCAATGTGCCGGGCGAACGCGACGACCTGGACGCGGCGGGCCTGCACTGGAAGCTGTACCAGGCACTGCGCGACCCGGCGCTGCTGGCGCAGCCACCGATGCGCGCGCTGCAGTCCTATCTTGCCGGCGGCGACGCCCTGAAGCCGTGGGCACTGGCCGGTGAACTGGCGTCGGTGTTCGAGAAGTACCAGGCCTGGCGCCGCGACTGGTTGCTGCGCTGGGAGGCCGGCGCCGACCCGGCCGACCCGCAGGCGATCCTCTGGCGCACCATCGCCCATGGCCGCGACTACCGCGCGCGCCGCATCCAGGCGTACCTGGATCGCTTCGAGGGTGCCGGCCAGCCGCTGCCGCAGGGCCTGCCACCGCGGATGTCCGCGTTCGCGACGCTCAACATCTCGCCCGACGTGCTGCGGGTGATGGCCACCCAGGCGCGGGTGGGCGAGCTGCACTTCTATATGCCCACTCCGGTGCAGTCGTACTGGGGTGACCTGCAGACGCTGGCCGAGCGCCTGCGCAGCGGCGCGCCCGATCCCTTCGGTGAAGCGGCCGGTGAGAACCGCCTGCTGGAGGCCTGGGGTGCGGCCGGCCGCGACTTCATGGCGGTGCTGGGCAGCTACGAGGTGGTGCACCCGGCCGGCGAGATTGCCGCGTATTCGGATCCGGAAGAAGACACCCGGCCGACCCTTGACGAAGGCGGCCTGTCCGACAGCCTGCTGCATCGCCTGCAGCGCGATCTTTTCCATCGCCGCGCGTTGCCCTCGGGCGAGCTGCGCGATGGGCTGCGCAGCGACGACCCCAGCCTGCAGGTGCATGCCTGCCACACCCGGCTGCGCGAGCTTCAGGTGCTGCACGACCAGCTGCGCAGCCTGCTGCAGGACCCTCGCTTCGACCCGCCGCTGCAGGCGCGCGAGATCGCGGTGCTGGCGCCGGACATCGATCCCTATGTGCCGTACCTGGAGGCAGTGTTCGGCGGCCGCGGCGGCGAGGAGGAGCACATTCCCTACGCGCTGGCCGACAGCAGCCCACTGGCAGGAGAGCCGCTGGCCGATGTGTTCGTGCACCTGCTGGGCCTGCCGGTCTCGCGTTTCGGCCTGAACGAAGTGCTGGACCTGCTGGCCAGCGCGCCGCTGGCCGAAGCGGCCGGACTGGAGGCGGTGGACTTCGATCGCCTGCACGGCTGGCTGCAGCAGGCCGGCGCACGCTGGGGCCTGGATGCGAAGCACCGCAACCAGCACCAGGCGCCGGCCGACGACGCCTACACCTGGCAGTTCGCACTGGACCGCCTGGTGCTCGGTCACGCCACCGGCAGCGAGGCGGACCTGGCCGGCGTGGCGCCGTGGATCGAACTGGAAGGCGGCGCGCTGGAAGCACTGGACCGGCTGCTGCGGCTGCTGCGCGTGCTGGCGGTCTACCAGCGTCGCCTCGGCGAGCTGCTGACCCCGGCGCAGTGGCGGCAACGGCTGCTGTCGCTGCTGGACGCGCTGCTGCCGACCGCGCCCAGCTCGCCCAACAGCCAGCGTGCCCTCGAGCGCCTGCGCAAGCTGCTGAATCAGTTCGCCGACGATGCCGCCAAGGCCGGTTTCGAAGATGGCGTGCCGCCTGAGGTGGTGCGTTCGCACTTCGCCGGCGTACTGGGCGAGGCCGATACGCGCGCGCCGCTGCTGACCGGTGGCATCAGTTTCGGCCGCATGGTGCCGATGCGCCTGCTGCCGTTCCGGGTGATCTGCGTGCTCGGTCTCAATGACGGCGATTTCCCGCGCCGTGACCCGGCCGCGGGCCTCAACCAGCTCACCGCCGAGCTGGACACGCCACGCCGCCGCCCGGGCGATCGCTCCACCCGCGAAGACGACCGCTTCCTGTTCCTGCAGCTGTTCGCCGCCGCGCAGGAGGTGTTCTACCTCAGCTACCTCGGCGCCGATCCACGCGATGGCAGCGTGCGTGAGCCGTCGGTGCTGGTCAGTGAACTGATCGATGCCGCCGCCGCGTATCACCTCGATCCGCCTGCGGCGGTCCGCGACTTTACCGTGCGCCATGCACTGCAGCCGTTCTCACCGGCGGCGTTCGGAGAGGGTGATCCACGCCGCTTCAGCTATCGGCGGCAATGGCATCCCGCTGCCGGCCGCCTCACCGGCCAGCGTGGTGGCCTGCAGCCGTGGTTCGATGCCCCGCTGCCGCCGCCGCCCGACGATGCCGTGGAAGACGAGCTCGCGCTCGACACCCTGCGCCGCTTCCTGTGCGACCCGGCCGGGCAGTTCCTCGCACAGTCGCTGGGTCTGCGCCTGGCCGACGATGCCGGGGAAGTTGATGACCTGGAACCGCTGGTGCTGTCATCGCGCGGCCCGGAAAAGCGCAGCGTGCAGGCGGCGGTGGTGCGCGCCACGCTCAGCGGTGATACCGAGCCGTTGTACCCGCGGCTGCGCGCGCGTGGCCTGTTGCCGTCCGGTCCATTGGGCCAGCGCCAGTTCGAGGTGGAGCAGCTGAAGACGCGTCCGTATGCCAGTGCGCTGCTGGGCTGGATGCAGGGCGAGCCATTGGAAAGCCGTCGCTACGAAGTGGACATCGATGGCGTGCGCCTGCACGGCCGCGTGGCCGATCGGCATCCCGAAGGCCTGGTGCGGCTGCGCGCCGGCACGCTCAATGGCAATGCAGTGATCCGCCAGGGCCTGGACTGGCTGCTGGCCAACGCCGCCGGCGACGCACTGCCCCTTGTGCAGTTCCACGATGGCGGCGACGCCGGTCCTGGCCCGCATGTACTGCCGGCACTGAGCGCGCCTGCTGCACGCGCGGCGCTGCGCGCGCTGCTGCAGTTGCGCCAGCGCGGCCTGCGTGAGCCGCTGCGCTTTGCCCCGTATACGGGCTGGGCGCTGTACAACGCGCCGGCAGAGAAACAGCGCAGCGAGGGCTGGAAGCAGTGGCACGGCAGCGACCGCAGCTGGGGTGAATCCAGCAGCGACGCCTGGCAGCTGCTGCTGCGGGGGGCCGACCCGTTCGCCTCCGATGCCAGTTATGCCGACCTGCTGCGCAACAGCCAGGTGGTCTTCAGCGCGGTGCGCGAAGGCCGCACCCTCGGCGCCGAAACGCGCCAGGAGGGCAGCGCATGAGCCCCGCCTTCATCGATGAGCGAGCCCAGTGCATGGCGGTCGATCCCTATCTGGCCCTGCCGCTGGATGGCATCCGCCTGATCGAAGCCAGCGCCGGTACCGGCAAGACCTTCACCCTGGCCACGCTGTTTACCCGCCTGGTGGTAGAGCAGGGCCTGCGCATCGGCCAGATCCTGGCGGTGACCTTCACCGATGCGGCTACCCAGGAACTGCGCAAGCGCATCCGCGAGCGCCTGGCGCTGGCGGCGCGACTGGTCGATCTGGAACCGGTCGAAGGCGAAGCACCGGACGTGCGGCTGACCCGCGAGGTGCTGCAGCGCCATCTGCAGGGAGGTACCGAGCGCGCCACCGCACTGAAGCGCCGCCTGCAGGTCGCCGCCGATGAGATCGACCTTGCGTCCATCCTCACCATCCATGGCTTCTGCACCCGCGTGCTGCGCGAGCATGCGCTGGAGAGCGGCCACACCTTTGATCCGCCGGAGCTGCTGGCCAGCGACCGTGAGTTGCTGGAAGCGCTCGCGGCCGACCTGTGGCGGGTATATGCCAATGACCCGGCCACGCTGGAACCGCTGACCTGGCTGTGGTCCACCCCGGACGCACTGGCCGCCGATCTGCGCGCGCTGCTGGCCGCGCCGCCGCTGCACCCGTTGCCACAGGCGGTGGCGCTGCCCGATCCGCAGGCCGCCCTGCAGAGTGTTGCCGAAGAGCTGTCCGCAAGCGTGCGCGAGCATGGCGAGCAGTTCTTCATCGACCTCTGCGATGCGGTCGACAACAAATGGATCAACGGCGTGTCGTACAAGCTGGGCTGGCTGCACCCGCTGGGCCGGCAACTGCTGGGCTGGGCCGAACGCGCCGACCCGCGCGAGCTGCTGACCAGCGAGCGCCTGCCGGCACTGCTGCCGGAGGCGCTGGCAGCCAAGACCAACAAGAAATTCGCCGAGCGCACGCCATCGTCGCCATTGCAGGCGCCGTTGGCCCGCTATGTCGCGCTTCTGGCCGAACGCGATGCCTGGCTCCGTGCCACCGCGTTGAACTTCCTGCACGTGCTTCGCGACGAAGCCAGACAGCGCCTTCAGGCGCTCAAGCGCACCCGCCGGGTGCAGACCTACGACGATCTGATCGATGGCGTCGCACTGGCCCTGGAAGGCCCGCAGCGCCTGGCATTGGTCAAGCAGCTGCGCGCGCAGTACCGCATCGCGCTGGTCGATGAGTTCCAGGATACCGACGACCGTCAGTGGGGCATTTTCCACACCGTGTTCGGCGATTCACCGGAAGTGCGCGAGCTCGGCCTGGCACCGGCGCTGTTCCTGATCGGCGATCCCAAGCAGGCGATCTACGGTTTCCGCGGCGGTGATATCCACACTTACCTGAAGGCCAAGCGGGTAGCGCAACAGGCGCCGGTGCTTGACCAGAACTTCCGCTCGCGACCGGCCGTGCTGCGCGCGCTGCAGGCGCTGTACGACAACGGTGGCGAAGACGCCTTCCTCGAGCGTGGCATCCAGTTCGAGCCGGTGCGGCCCGGTGGCGTGCGCAGCGATGCGGACTACCAGCGCGACGGCCATGCTGCCCCGGCACTCACTCTGCGCGTGCTGCGCAGTGGCGGTGACAAGGCGATGAGTGCCGATGCCTCGCGCGAAGCAGCCGCCCAGGCCTGTGTGGCGGCGATCCACCAGATCCTGGTCGAGGCGCGCGCCGGCAATGCGGTGCTGCGTGGGCGCCCGGTACAGCCGGGTGACATCGCGGTGCTGGTGCGTTCGCATCGCGAGGCCACGCTGGTGCAGCGCGCGCTGGCCGCGGTCGGCATTCCTGCCGTGGCAGCGGGCAAGCAGAGCCTGTTCGCCACCAGCGAAGCGCGTGATCTGCGTGCACTGCTGCTGGCGCTGCTGCAGCCGGCTGACGAAGGTCGCCTGCGCGCAGCGCTGGCCACAGTGCTGCTCGGCCAGCGCGCCAGTGCGATCGCGGCGATGGAGCACGAGGGCGACCTGCAACGCGGGTTCCAGGCGCAGCTGCTGCATTGGCGCGAGCGCTGGCAGCGCGGCGGCCCGTTCGCGGTGATCGCCGACGTCTGCGCCGCGCAGGGCGAGCGCCTGCTGGCGCTGATCGATGGCGAGCGCCGCCTGACCAACTACCTGCAGCTGGGCGAACTGCTGCAGGAAGCCTCGGCGCAGGCGCTGGGCATGCACGGCCTGCTGGACTGGCTGCAGGGCCAGATGGCCAGCGCCGACCAGGATGACGAGCAGCAGCTGCTGCGCCTGGAATCGGATGCGCGCCGCGTGCAGATCATCACCCTGCACAAGAGCAAGGGCCTGGAGTACCCGCTGGTGTTCCTGCCCTTCGTGGGCATCGACGGCGGTGCGCCCAACACCGCCTCGCACTGCACGGTGCATGTGGGCGGCCAGCGCCAGCTGCACTGGAAGCTGGGCAAGGACGAGGCCTGGGAAGCGGCCACTGCGCAGCGCGAGCGCGAGCAGCGTGCCGAGGATGCCCGCCTGCTGTATGTCGGCCTGACCCGCGCCGAGCACGCGCTGTGGATCGCCGTGGGTGATCTGGCCGGGCTCGGCAGGACGCGGCTGGCACCGCTGCTGGGTGACCTGCAGGCGCTGCGCGCGCATGCCGATGTGCGCATCGATGACAGTGAGGTACCGGCTGCGCTGCCGCAGCTGGCGGCCGAAGTGGAAGGGGATCTTCCGGCGGTGCGTGCACTGACCCGGCGCGTTCCGCACGACTGGTGGGTGTACAGCTTCACCCAGCTGGCCCA
>NZ_JAOCGL010000060.1:0-24561 GCF_029842485.1 Stenotrophomonas sp. GD03777 | reverse complement strand
AGTCACGCTCGATCAGGCGCCACAGCGCATCGGAATGGACGGGCGGCGGAGGCGGCGCGCTCGCACAGGCGGACAACAGCAGCAGGGGCGACAGCAGCAACGAGCGCAGGGACACGGCGGCGACTCATGGAACAGGCACGGCAGGCGGCGCCGCACTGCATTCTAGCCAGCGCGGTGCTGCAATCAGTAGGTGCCGAACGGCACTTCAACCACGATCGGAGCCACGCCCTCGCCCACCTGCAGGGTGTAGCGGTCCAGTGCGCCATCATCTTCGGCGTGCGGCTGGCGCTGGAAATGCAGGGGATAACGGTCATCACCCAGGCGCACGGCGCTGCCATCGGCCTCCAGCGCGGCACCTTCGGGAATCAGCAGCCCCCCCAGGTCGCTGTAGGCCCCCGGCACATCGGTGAAACCATAGTCAGCCAGTTCATCCACGCGCTGCATCGCATAGACGTGCGGCAGGTAGGGGCGTGCCGGGCTGCGGCCATTGCTGAGGTCGGTCACCCAGGCCTGTGGCAGGTGGTATTGCTCGCGCAGTGCGGCCACGCCCAGCGACGGGCTGGCCACCTGCAGGCAGCACACCGCGCGCTTGCCCTCACGATCGACAATGGCGAATCGATCGCCGCGGGTGGCGGCCTGCGGCAGCATCGCGAACGCCAGGTTGCGCTGGGCGGGTGCGTAGCCTGCCTCGGTCTGCAGGTTGCGCCAGGCACCGAACACCGGCGCTTCCGCAGCGGCGTCCGGCGTCGGCTCGATGGCAGAGGCGGCAAACGCCACGCCCAGCACCGACACTGCCAGTACTCTTCTCGCCCTGCGCTTGTCGCGCAAACTGCCTGCCGTCATAGCGTATCCAACACCTGCACCGGAATGGCCCGGCCTGCCCGCTGGCGTGCTGCCAGCCATCCCTCCCACTATGCAATGACCACGCTGTGCCGGCAATGACCGGAGTGCTGACGCCTTTCGCGCGACGGGTGCTATCGTTCCGCCATCTTCCCTGCGCAGGAGCGCTCGCATGTCCGCCTTCCGTCTGTCCCTGTTACTGCCTGCGTCGGCCCTGCTGCTGTCGGCCTGCGTCAGCACCCCTGGCCCGCAGGTCAAGGGTACCGGCCACTGCGATGCCAGCCAGCTGGGCTGGGCAATCGGCCAGCCGGCCAACGAACCCAACATCCGCCGCCTGTCCAGCGAGAGCGGCGCCGGCCTGGTCAACCCGATCGGCCCCAGCACCATCACCACGAAGGACATCCGCCAGGATCGCCTGCGCGTGTACGTGGACAAGGACAACATCATCACCGCTACCCGTTGCGAGTAAGCGCCGCCTCAGTTTTTGTAGAGCCGAGCCCACGCTCGGCTGCTCTGCGGTCGGGCCACGCGAGAACCCGAGTCGAGCATGGCTCGGCTCTCCAGGGCTCAGGGTTCGGTATACCCCGCGCAGTCCGGCAGCGCCTGGTCGGGGTGGAACACCCCATCATTGAAGCGGAACAGCCGCGTGTAGCTGCATGCCGGGTCCTGCTCGGTGCGCAGGTCCTTCTTCTTCAGCGGGCCCTTGGCCAGCGAATCCTCGAAACGCGAAACGCCCGCCGGAAAGCGGGTTGCCACCGTCTGGTAGCGCAGCACCGGCATGCCCTCGGCCACCGGATCCAGCCCGAGCCTGGCCGAGAACCCGTATTCGTCGTGGCAGGCGCCTGCGCGCTGCTTCATGTCCTGCTCGCTGAAACACGCACGGATCATCGCATTGCCCAGCCATGGCACCGTCAGCACGTCGTCGTCCACCTGGATGTCGTCCTGCAGGTGGCGCACGCGTGCCAACTGCAGCGTGGACGCGTCGGCACCTCCACCGGAGTACATGGTGCTGAACTTGACGATGCCGCCTACCAGCACATTCTGGTGGGCGCGCTGCTGCGGGTCGGTCACCGGCTCATCGCTGCCGATACCCGGAGCCAGGCGCACGATCCACGGCCACAGCGACAGCTCGCTTTCCTGCGGCACGTCGATGCTGACGTGGTAGGTATGCGCTTCGCTTTCGCCGGCCACCCGTTCAGAGACTTCCAGCGTCGTTGGCCGATCACCGTCCTCGGCCACCGGTTGCACACGCACGCACCAGACACGATCAAGCGTGCAGTACTGCGTGCGTACTTCGCCCTGCCCGCCCTGTTCCAGCACCTGCCCCAGCGGTTCCATCACGTTGCCGGCGGCATCGCGCTGCTGCGGCAGGATAGAAGACTGCGCCAGCACCAGCAGCGGGGTCGCCAGCAATGCAGCGCACAGGGCGGCGCGGACGGGAATGGAAGGCATGGGCGGCTCCTGTGGCTGGGATTCCGATGGTAACCGTTACCCGGACGGCGGCGGACCTGCCCGGCATCGCCCTTGTAGCGTCGAGCCACGCTCGACTGCCCTGTCCGTCCTCAATGCCCACTGCAATCGCAGCTGCCCCACCCCTTCGCCTTCGACGTCTGGCCAATACCCGGGTTGAAGGTATTGCTCGGGTCCAGCTGCCGGTAGAAACCTGCCAACGCCGGCTTGGCCGGGTACAGGTGGCCGACGTTGTGCTCGGCCGGATACTCGGCGCCACGCTGGTCCAGCAGCGCCCACATCGCATGCTCGATCGCCACCGGGTCTTCGCCCTTGCGCGCGATGTAGTCCTGGTGGAACACGTGGCACAGGAAGTGGCCGTAGTACAGCTTGTGCAGCAGGCGGCCGTCGATATCGGCCGGCAACTGCTCGAACCAATCCGTATCGTCGCGGCGCAATGCGATATCCAGCGCGACGATGTCCTGCACCTGCTCACGATGCACTTCACGATAGCGGACTGCCGCACCGGCCACCGCGAAGCGATGCAGGAACGCCTTGCGTCCCTCCTCGGCCGTGCAGTGGAAATAGCCGCCTTCGTGCCCGGCGAAGAACCCGCGCAACCAGGCCTCGGTTTCCGCAGCGTCCTGGGCAGAGACCTTCAGCAACAGGTGATGCTCGTAGCGTTGGCGGAACTCGCCCATGCGCTTTGGCAGGTGCGAGGGCAGCAGGCCGGTCAGCACCTGCATCACCCGGTCGGTCACCCCGCGCAGGCCCAGCCGTTCGAACCAGCCATCGACGCGGCTCTTCAATGCGAACGCCGCGGGCACACGGGAGGTACCGAGGCGATCGATCAGCAGGAAGCTGTCCTTGCCGTAGCGCTCGCCGATGTCATAGGCATCGCGGTGAATGTACTCGCCCGCGATCGGCAGGCGCTCGAAGCCGGTCAGCAGCTGGCGACGGATCGCGGTGAGGCTGTCGGTGCGATTGCTGCCGATATAGAAGACCTCGGCAGCCTCCTTCTCGAAGGTGTCCAGGCGCACCGCGAACACTGCCAGCTTGCCGGCAGATCCCGCTGCCTCGAAGTGGCGGCTGGGATCCGCATTGAAGCGTGCGGGAGTATCGGCACCGACTTTGCGTACTTCCTCGGCATAGCGTGGATCGGAAGCCGCACGGCCGTCGCCATCGCCCACGTCGGCGGCCGTGTAGTCATCGGCCTGCAGGCGCTGCAGGATCTGCTCGGGCGTATCACCCAGCGCGATGCCCAGATGGTTGACCAGCTGCAACTGGCCCTGCGCATCGACCTGCGCATACAGCGCCAGCTCGGTGTAGGCCGGGCCACGTCGCACCAGCGCGCCACCGGAGTTGTTGCAGATGCCGCCCAGCACCGAGGCACCGATGCAGGACGAGCCGATCACCGAATGCGGTTCGCGACCCAGCGGGGCCAGCGTCTGCTCCAGGCGGTCCAGCGTGGCACCGGGCAGGCACAGCACCTGGCGGCCTTCGTTCAACAACTGGATGCCGGTCAGGCGCAGCGTGTTGACCAGCACGATCGGCCGGCCATAGTCATCGCCGTCCGGGGTCGAGCCGCCGGTCAGGCCGGTGTTGGCCGCCTGCAGGATGATCGCCGCGCCGCCCTGCACCGCTGCCTGCAGCACGCGCCACAGTTCCAGCAGCGTCCCCGGGCGCACCACCGCCAGCACTGGGCCATCGCCGAAACGGTAGCCGCGGCGGAAGCGGCGCGTAGCCTTGTCGCCGGTCATTACATGGCGATTGCCGACCGCATCGCGCAACTGTGCCAGCACGGCGTCGTGGCCGCTCATGGCAGGCTGACCAGCGAGTCGCGGCCGATGTCGGCGATGCGGCGCGCACCGGTCAGGGTCATCGCCACGCGCATTTCCTTGGCGATCAGGTCCAGCAGGTTGGCCACGCCGGCCTCGCCCTGCGCGGCCAGCGCATAGATGAAGGCGCGGCCCAGCAGCACGGTATCGGCCCCCAGCGCCAACATGCGCACCACGTCCAGGCCAGTGCGGATGCCGGAATCGGCGAGGATCTTCAGGTCGCCCTGCACCGCATCGGCGATGGCCGGCAACGCACGTGCGGTGGACAGCACGCCGTCCAGCTGGCGGCCACCGTGATTGGAGACCACGATGCCATCGGCACCGAACTTCACCGCATCACGCGCGTCATCCGGGTCGAGGATGCCCTTGATCACCATCGGGCCCTTCCAGAATTCGCGGATCCACTCCAGGTCCTTCCACGAAATGGAGGGATCGAAGTTGCTGCCCAGCCAACCGATGTAATCCTCCAGCCCGGTCGGGTTGCCGCGGTAGGTGGAGATGTTGCCGAGGTCATGCGGGCGGCCGAACAGGCCCACGTCCCACGCCCAGTGCGGATGGGTGATGGCCTGGCCGATACGGCGCAGCGAGGCATTCGGGCCGCTCATGCCCGAGTGTGCATCGCGGTAGCGCGCGCCCGGCACCGGCATGTCCACGGTGAACACCAGCGTGGTCACGCCGGCGGCCTGCGCCCGCTCCAGCGCGTTGCGCATGAAGCCACGGTCACGCAGCACGTACAGCTGGAACCACATCGGCCGCTGGATGGCCGGTGCCACTTCCTCGATCGGGCACACCGACACCGTGGACAGGGTGAACGGGATGCCGCGGCTGTCGGCCGCGCGCGCCGCCTGTACCTCGCCGCGCCGCGCATACATTCCGGTCAGGCCGACCGGCGCCAGCGCCACCGGCATCGCCAGTTTTTCGCCGAACAGCTGGGTTTCCAGGCTCAGGTCGGACATGTTGCGCAGGATGCGCTGGCGCAGCGCGATGTCGGACAGGTCGGAAACGTTGCGCTTCAGCGTGTGCTCGGCATACGCGCCGCCATCGATGTAGTGGAACAGGAACGGCGGCAGCCGGCGTTCGGCAGCAGCACGGTAATCGGTGGAGGCGGAGATGATCATGGGGTCAACCGTGGGGGGAAGGCAGGCGCGAGGCCCGCGCACGCCGGGCTTCGTTGTCATCGAGGGTGCGCAGCGTGGTGTGCACGAACTCGAGGTGGGCATGCGCGGCGGCGCGCGCGCGTTCGGGGTCGCCGGCCAGCACCGCATCCATCATCTCGCGGTGCTGGTCGGACAGCGGCGAGAAGGTCCTCGCCGAGGTGTAGAGCTTTTCGCGGCTCTGCGAGATGTTGGTCTGCAGCAGTTCGAACAGCCCGCGCATCACCTGCAGCAGCACCAGGTTGTGCGAGGCCTCGGCGATGGACAGGTGGAAGGCCGCGTCGGCCTCCGCCTCGCCAGTGGGGTCGTCCTTGCCGTGCGCGTCCATCATGGTCTGGAAGGCCTGTGCGATGCGCGCGCGGTCCTCGTCGGTGGCACGCAGCGCCGCATGCCAGGCGGTGGCACCTTCCAGCGCGTGGCGGATCTCCAGCACGTCGAAGCGGTATTCCGGGTCGCCCTGGAACAGCGGCAGGTACGGCGCCAGCGGTTCATCCAGCGCCTGCCGCGCGCGTGCCGCAGGCTCGGCCACGTAGGTGCCGCCACCGACCCGTGCGGTCAACAGGCCTTGGCTGGCCAGCTGCGCGATGGCCTCGCGCAGCGCAGTGCGCGAGACCCCCAGCTGCACCGCCAGGGTGCGCTCGGCCGGCAGCCGGTCGCCCGGCCGCAGCTGTTGTTCCTGCACCAGGCCGCGCAGCTGCGCAGCCACCTTGTCCGAAATACGTTGCGTGCTCATGGCGCCATTGTGGCCCGAAGCGCGCAGCGGGTGGTCGGCCAGCCGCGCATGGCTCAGGGAATCATCCAGGTCAGCCAGTAAGCCTGGGCCAGGGTGATCAGGCCGACCATCGTGGTGAAGATCAGGCTGTGCTTGACCGTGAAGCGGAACAGATCCGACTCCTTGCCGGCCAGGCCGACCGCCGCGCAGGCAATGGCGATCGACTGCGGTGAGATCATCTTGCCGGTGACACCGCCGGTGGTGTTGGCCGCTACCAGCAGCACGTCGGACACGCCGATCTGCTGTGCGGTGGTGGCCTGCAGTGCCGAGAACAAGGCATTGGACGAGGTGTCCGAACCGGTCAGGAACACGCCCAGCCAGCCCAGGAACGGTGAGAAGAACGGGAACGCGTCGCCGGTATGCGCCAGCGCCAGGGCCAACGTGGCAGACAGTCCCGAGTAGTTGGCGATGAAGGCGAACGCCAGCACCATGCCAATCGAGTAGATCGGCATGCGCAGCTCACGCACGGTCTCGCCGAAGGTCTGCAGCGCCGAACGTGCAGGCATGCGCAGCACGATGATGGCAATCACCCCGGCCAGGATGATCGAGGTACCGGTGGCCGAGAACCAGTCGAACTTGTAGATGGCGTCATAGCTCAGCGGCGCATCCACGATCGGTGGCATCTTCTGCACCAGCTGGTCCAGGCCCGGCACTGGGATCTTCAGCACCCAGCCTTCCAGCGGACCGCCCGCCGCGAACAGCGACTTGAACGGCTTGATGCTCCACAGCGTGACCATCGCGGTGAGGATCAGGAACGGCGACCATGCCCTGGCGATCTGGCCGACGCTGTGGCGCGGTGCCTCCAGTGCCTGTGCGGCCGCCTCGGCGCTGGTTTCGGTGTCGAAACGGAAGATCCGCACCGGCTTCCAGCGGCGCAGGAACAGGGTCAGGCACACCAGCGACGCGAGCGACGCGGTGATGTCCGGTAGTTCCGGGCCGATGAAATTGGAGGTCAGGTACTGCGCGATGGCGAACGAACCACCCGCAACCAGCACCGCCGGCCAGGTCTCCTTGATACCGCGCCAACCATCCATGATCGCCATGATCCAGAACAGCACGATGATGGTCAGGAACGGCAACTGGCGGCCGGCCATCTGGCCGATCTCGAATGCGTCCAGGCCGGTGACCTGCCCGGCCACGATGATCGGAATGCCCATCGCGCCGAACGCTACCGGCGCGGTGTTGACGATCAGGCACAGGCCGGCGGCATACAGCGGCTTGAAGCCCAGCCCGACCAGCAACGCTGCGGTGATCGCCACCGGCGCACCGAAACCGGCCGCCCCTTCCAGGAAGGCGCCAAAAGCGAAGCCGACCATCAGCATCTGCAGGCGCTGATCTTCGGTCACCGAGAGGATCGAGGCCCGGATGATGTCGAACTGCCCGGTCTTGACCGAAACTTTGTAGAGGAACACCGCACCGATGATGATCCACGCGATGGGCCACAGGCCGTAGACGAAACCGAAGCCGGCCGCGCCCAGCGCCTGGGGCACCGGCATGCGGTAGAACAACAGGGCCACGCTGAGTGCGATGGCCACGGTGATCGTGCCGGCCAGCCAGCCCTTCATGCGCAGCACTGCCAGGGCAACGAAGAAGAACGCGATCGGCAGCAGCGCGATCAGGCTCGACAACCACAGGTTGCCGGCGGGGTCGTACAGGTGTTGCCAGGGCTGCATGAAGACTCTCGACTGGAAACGGAAGGAGCCCACCGCAGGCGGTGGGTCGCCGTGGCCGTCGATCATTGGTATTACCATTAATGATCGCGATCAGACCACTTGCGGCGGATTTAACCGCCTCTCCGACGAAGAGCCTATTAGACCATAGGGCTAGTCTTCATATTGGTCAGACCATTAGAGCCATTATGGTGCCGGCCGCTGGCCGACAACTCGACCTTCCCTACGAGATCCGTTTCTCCAACCGCCGCATCACCGCCAGCACCAGCACGCACAGCACGCTGACCCCGATCGCGATCACGTACTTGCTGATCCCCACCGCAATCCCGATCGCCGCCGCCATGATCAGCGAACTGGCCGTGGTCAAGCCGCTGACCTGGTCCTCGCGTGAGCCGCGCAGAATGGTGCCAGCGGCCACGAAGCCGACACAGGCCACCACCGCTTCGATCAGGCGCACCGGATCAACCTGCAGCAGATCGCGGTAACGCTCCTGCTGGAAATGCTCGGCCACCGAGTCGCCGAGACCGACGATCAATGCCGCCGCTCCGGCAATGAGCATGTGCGTACGCAGGCCGGCGGCGTGCTTGCCCATTTCCCGCTCGACACCGAGCACACCGCCGAACAGCATCGCTGCGGCTACGCGCAGCAGGATCGAGACATCCTGGGTGAGTTCCATGGGCAGGCTCCGGGTATTTCCCCGAGCGTCGCGTGGCATGCGTGGCACAGAGGTGAAGACCACCCCACAGTGCGTTCACCCGGTAGCGCCGGGCGATGCCCGGTGACGCCGCAACCCGCGTTCAGCGCATCACTGCGCGAGGTAGCCACCATCGATGGCGTAGTACGTGCCGGTCGCGAACGAGGCATCGTCGCTGGCCAGCCAGGCTACCAATGCGGCCACTTCCTCCGGCGTACCCAGCCGCTTCAACGCGTGCCGCCCTTCCAGCGTGGCGCGCACCTTCGGGTCCATCTTCTCCAGCAGCGGTGTGCTGATGAAGCCCGGGCCGACCGCGTTGACACGAATGCCGTCGGCCGCATGCTCCCAGGCGGCGGTCTGGGTCAGCCCGACCACGCCGTGCTTGGCCGCCACGTACGCAGTGGAACCGGCATAGCCCACCTGGCCCAGGATCGAGGCCATGTTGATGATGCTGCCGCCCGTGCCGGCCGCGCGCATGGCCTGGATCTGCGCACGCTGGCACAGGAACACGCTGGTGAGGTTGACATCGATCACGCGCTGCCAGCCATCAATCGGATAGTCGCCGCTGCTGGCCGCCGGCCCGCTGATGCCGGCGTTGTTGACCGCCACGTGCAGGCCGTCGAGTTCCTTGATCGTGCGCTGCACCGCTGCCTCCACCGCCGCGTCGTCGGTGACGTCCAGCGCGATGCCGATGGCCTGTGTGCCGGTGCTGCGCAACTGCGCCACGGTGGCATCCACTGCATCCTGCTTGAGGTCCCAGACCGAGATACGGGCACCGGATGTGGCCAGTGTCTGGGCCACGGCCAGGCCGATGCCCGACACGCCGCCGGTCACGATCGCGGTCTTGCCGGTCAACTGGTAATCAATCATCTTCATTCTCCATCGGTGGGGGTATCAAAGTGGCCTGCAACAGCCAACCCACCCACCCTACGCGCACGCCCGTGATGGTCGGGCTGACATCGCATCTCCAGATCGTTCCAGCCATGAAACCTCAACCGCAGTTTATGTATGGAACTACGTACGGATATGCGTGCAAAACGCCGGCGTATGTTCTTCGGCATTTTCACTTTGGCCGTAATCGCCAATCGTTTTGACCTTATCGAAGTCAAAAGCGCGCGAATCGCGGCGACAATGGGAAACGCTTCCAGATTCTTCGACACATTCAATTCAACCTGTGTTTGCGCAGAGCGATGTCCCGATATTTCACTTTTGCTGATTACCGCCAGTTCGGCGAACGCCATGGCTACGACTACCGGATCGAAGGGAGTGAACTTCGCGACGACCAATGGGCAGGGCGTGGCGACGTCCACGAACAGTCACTGCGCGGTGGCCTGGGCCTGATCGCCTCGGACGTGCACAACCGGTTCACCTACACGGCCACCGCTGTGCACGGTGCCGGCCTGACCATCCGCCTGATGCTTCAGGGCGAAGTGGATGTCCAGTTTCCTCGTCGCAAGGGGTTCACCCTGCGCGCCGGCACAGGCATGACCACCAGCCACCATGAACCTGTGTCGATGGCCGGGCTGCATCCCGGTGGCAGCCACCTGCGCGGGGTCAGCTTGAGCGTACCGGCCGATCTGGACGTGGACATGCTGCGCCTGCCGGCACTACAACGGGTCCTTCATTCCCCTCTGCAGTGCCGCCACTGGGCCATTCCGCATGCCTTGCTGCCGACGCTCGCCCAATTGTTCGACAGCCCCTGGCAGGACGACATCGATGCGCTGTGGCGCGAAGGCGTGGCCCTGCAGGTGTTGGCCGTCGGCCTGCAGGCCGAGGATATGCAGACCGAGCATATACGCACGCTGCGCGCCGGCCAGCGCGAGCGGCTGGAGCGAGTGCGCAGCTATCTGCATGACGACCCCAGCCATGCCCACAGCCTGATCGAACTGGCCCAGCTGGCCTGCATGAGCCCCAGCTCCTTGCGCCGCCATTTTGCCCAGCAATATGGAAGCTCGGTGTTCGACTACCTGCATGAGCAGCGCATGCGCCATGCCGAACAGGGCCTGCGCGAAAACGGATGGACCGTCGAGCAGGCTGCCGCCGCCAGCGGCTACCGCCACCCCAGCAACTTCGCCGCCGCGTTCCGCAAGCGCTTCGGCCTGGTCCCCAGCCGCTGGCGTACGGGCCCCTCGAAGGTCGGCTGAAAGCCTCTGCCCGGTAGGTGTCGACCTTGGTCGATCGGCATGCCATGGCCCAGCTTTGGTAGGTGTCGACCTTGGTCGACACGCTCCTGCGCCATCGCCGATGCCGGCCAGCGGCCGGCACTACCACACCCGCCTGAATCAACCTGCCATGACTCAGCCCCGGTAGGTGTCGACCTTGGTCGACACGCTCTCGCGCCATCGCCGATGCCGGCCAGCGACCGGCACTACCACGTGCTACCAGGCACGGCCCGGCGTCACCCTGCGGGCCTCAATACACCGGTAGATCGATGTAGCTGGCCTGCGCCGCGCTGTGCCACACGCGCTGCGTGGCCTTCTGGTAATCGCCCGGCTTGGCCAGGTAGATGTTCGGCACGTAGGTCTGCGGGTTGCGGTCGTACAACGGGAACAGGCTGGACTGCACCTGCACCATCACCCGGTGGCCCTTCTGGAACGTGTGGTTGGCGTTGGGCAGGTCAAAACGGTACGGCAGCACCTGGTTGGCGGGCAGCGGCTTCGGATCGCTGAAGCTCTCGCGGTAGCGGCCACGGAAGATCGCCAGCGACACCGGCAACTCATAGCCCCCCATTTCCGGCGTCGACGCTTCCTGGTCCGGATACACGTCGATCAGCTTCACCACCCAGTCGCTGTCGGTGCCGCTGGTCGAGGCCTGCAGGTGCACCACCGGCGCGCCGCCGATGCGCAGCGGCGCGGTCAGCGGTTCGGTGATGAAGGTCAGCACGTCCGGGCGACCATCGACAAAGCGCTGGTCCTTGACCAGCCAGGTGGTCCACATGTCGCGGTCACCGAAGCGCACCGGGCGCGGCACGAACGGCACCGGCTTGGCCGGGTCGGACACGTATTCCTCGAAATCACCCTCGCCCGCCGCCGGTGCCTGGAACGCCAGCTTGCCGCCGGCGCGCAGGTACAGCGGCTTGCTGCTGGCGGCACACCCCTTGTCGCAGCTGCGCGGCCAACCCTTCAAGCGGTCCCAGTGGTTTTCGCCGGTGTTGTAGATCAGCACCGGTGGCGTATCGGCCTTCGGCGCGCCATCCACCAGGTACTGGTCGAAGAAGGGCTTGAGCACGTCGCGGCGGAACTGCAGCGCGGTATCGCCGTCGAACTTCAGCGCACCCAGTTCGCTGCCGCTGTAGTTCACCTGGCTGTGTCGCCACGGGCCCATCACCAGGTAATTGCGGTTGTTGCCGCTATCGCGTCCTTCCATCGCCTGATAGGCGTGGTTGGCACCCCACATGTCCTCCTGGTCCCACAGGCCCTGCAGCCACATGGTCGGCACCTTCAGCGGTGTCCTTGCCATCACCGCGTCCAGCGCCTGGCCCTGCCAGAAGCCGTCATAGGCCGGATGCTCGACCAGCTTCTTCCACCAGGTCAGCTGGTCCACGCCGGTGAAGCGCGCATAGTCACCGGCCGAACCGATGCGCAGGAAGGTGCTGTAGTCGTCGTAGCCGAGGCTGGGCAGCGGCGTACCCTTGCCGCGCTTCTCGGTCTGCATGGCGAAGTAGTTGAAGTTGACCTGGCGGAACGCACCGTAATTGAGCCAGTCGTCGCCCATCCAACCATCGACCATCGGGCTCTGTGGTGCGGCCACCTTCAGTGCCGGGTGCGGGTCGGTCAGCGCCATCACCACGGTGAAGCCCTCGTACGACGAGCCGAGCATGCCGACCTTGCCATTGCTCTCCGGCACGTTCTTCACCAACCAGTCGATGGTGTCCCAGGCGTCGGTGGAATGGTCGACCTGGGTGTTGTTCAATGGCCCGCGCAGCGGCCGGGTCATCACGTAATCGCCCTCGGAGCCATGCTTGCCGCGGATATCCTGGAACACGCGGATGTAGCCGCCGTCGACAAACACCTCGTCACCCTGCGGCAACAGGTCGCGCATGCGCGGCGAATCACTGCGGCTGGCGCGACCGGCAGCATCATAGGGGGTCCGGGTCAGCAGAATCGGCGCATTGTGGGCGCCCTTGGGCACCACGATCACCGTGTACAGCTTGGTGCCATCACGCATCGGCACCATCACCACGCGCTTGTCGTAGTCGCGACCGACATCCGGGGCAACGAACGGCTTGCCGCTGATATCCGGGGTCATCGGCGGGGTATCGGCGGCCAGCACGGTGCTGGACAGGCAAAGGGCAATGGCTACAGCGACGGCACGCACACGCATGGACAACCCCTCCCGGCAGGAAAGCCCCAAGCCTACTCCTGCCTGGCGCCGTGAAGTGTGCGCAGGCTTTGCATTCTTCGGTGGATGCGGGCAGGACTGATGGCACATGTGCCTGCGGTGCCGCTGCGCTCGTCGGCGAAAGGTAGTGCCGGCCGCTGGCCGGCAGCCGCGTAACGCGCCCCAGGATCATGAAGTTGCCGGCCAGCGGCCGGCACTACCCGATCAGGCTGCCGTTACTTCATGCAACGCCAGCCAACGCCAACGGCCGTCTTCCTGCCGCAGCACGGCCAGTGCTTCACGCCAGGCCATCCCACCTTCAGCAACGCCCTGCCCTTCACGGTAGCGCAGCATTGCCAACGGTGCCGGCACCGCAATGAACTGCAGGGCATCGATTTCGATACACAGGCCCGGGCGGGCACCGTGGCCGCCAGCGAACATGCCGGCCAGTGCTTCGCGGTCCAGGCGCTGCCCAGCAATACCGACCATGCTGAAGTCGGTGCAGAAATGATCCATCAGCGCATCCAGCGTACTGGCGGCTGCTTCCGCACGGAACCAGGCCTGCAGCTTGGCGATCAGATCATGGAACTCGTTCTCTGCGGTCATCGTCATTGCATTGTCTCGGGTTGGGAAAGAGAGATCGATTGCGAACGGCGCAGCAGCGCCATCGGCAGCAGCGTCATTGCAGCGGCCAAACCCAGCGCCACGCTGGTGGCGCGTGCCGGCAGCCATTGCATGGCCAATGCCAGCAGCAGTGCGATGGCGGCGGTGCCGAGGCAGAAGCTGAGCTGGCGGTTGAGGTTCCAGAGTGCACTGGCATCGCCCAACGCCTCACCTTCCACGCCATGGAAGGCCAGCGTCTGCGCGGTGCTGCTGCACAGGCTGCCGCCGGCGCCCATCAACGCGAACAACAATCCGGCCAGCACGAAGGCCGGCTGCGGCAGCAGCGCCATCAACAACAGGCCGCTGGCCTGCAGGAGCATGCCGGCGCGCAGTACCGCGGCCGGACCGAAGCGAGCCAGCAGGCGCTTGCTGGCCATGATCGCGATGGCCGCAGCCAGCGCCCAGGGCAGCATCAGCGCGCCGATGCGTGCCGCGCTGTAACCGGCGTGGTGCAATTGCAGGGTACTGACCAGTTGGCTGCCGATGAACACACCGGGTACGGCGAGATACACCAGCATCGCCAGCCGCAGCCCGCGATGGGACAGCAACGACCAGCGCAGCAGTGGCTGCGCCTGCCGACGTGCATGCCGCAGGTGCGTCGCCGCCAGCAACAGCGCGGCCAGCAGCAACACGGCACCTGCACCGCGATGTCCCGATTCGCCCAGCCAGGTCAGCGCCAGCAGCAGCGCGCCCAGCGCCAGCATCGCGGTGGACAGGGCATAGGCCTGCAGGCGCGGCGCACTGCGCGCGCAGTCGGCCGGCATCCAGGCCAGCACCAGACCGATGGCCACCACCGCCAATGGCAGGCTGGCCCAGAGCACGCCGCGCCAGGACAGCCACTGCACCAGCAGCCCGCCCAGTGCCGGTGCCAGGGCCGGCACCAGAAGCGCCACCAGCAGGATGCGACGGGTCAGCGCGCCACGTTGCCCGGCCGTGCATTGCCGGTACGCCGCGGCTTGTGCCACGGGAATCAGCAGACCGCCGGCCAACCCCTGCAGCAGGCGCCATCCGAGCAGCCAGCCGATCCCCGATGCGGAACCTGCCAGCGCAGCGGCAACCGCGTACAACAGCAACGCCACCAGCAGCAAGCGACGCTCGCCACAGCGCGCGGCCAGCCACGGCGCCAGCGGAATCACCACGCTCAGGCCCAGCATGTACGCCGTGCCGACCCAGGCCAGGGTGCTGACGTCGGCGTGCAGCTCCGCTGCCAATGCCGGATAGGCCACCGTGGCGATGAACATGTTGACCAGATCCAGGGCGAATACCAGCAGGAAAATCGCCTCATGGCGCAGGCGGGGGGACGGCATCGGCGGCGCTCCAACAGAGAAGCCATCAGCATGCCGCCCGGGGGGTTGTTGGAAAAACACGACATCACCTGCGACACTGTCAAAACTGTTTTGACAATGAATCGCCATGGTCAGCCTCGATCGCTTCGATATTTTCCGTGCCGTGGTCGAAGCCGGCAGCCTGACCGCTGCGGCCGATCGGCTCGGCCTCAGCCGCGCGGTGGTCAGCTTCAACCTGAAGCGGCTGGAGCAGGAGCTGGGCGTGACCCTGCTGTTGCGCAGCACCCGCCACTTGGCCCTGACCGAGGCCGGCGAGCAGTTCCTGCAACATTGCGTGCAGGCATTGGATGCTGCGCAGGCAGCGATCGATGCCGCGCGCCGCGACCAGCACCAGCTGCAGGGCGTGCTGCGCCTGACCACCACACCGGAGTACGCCCAGCTACGCCTGATTCCCGCGTTGGAGGCGTTCCGCGCGCAGCACCCGGCCCTGCAGCTGCACCTATCAACTTCTCCAGCGCCAGCGGACCTCATTCCCGAACGCTTCGACCTGGCGATCCGCCTCGGCCGCCTGCCGGATTCGGGCCTTCACGCCAGTGAACTGGAGCGCCACCCACTGTGCGCGGTGGCCGCTCCCTCGCTGCTGGCGCGTCTGCCCTCTGCCGAGGCTGCCGATGACCCGGCACAGCTGGGCACCCTGCCCCGCCTGGGCTATCCGCGCCTGGCCGATGTGCCGGTGATCGCGCCTGATGGCAGCGGCGCCCTGTTTGCCACCAACCCGGGCAACGCGGTGGTACGCGTGGATGGTGCCAGCAGCCTGCGCGCGTTCGCCCTGGCCGGCGCCGGGGTCACCGTGCTGCCACGCTGGCTGATCGAGGACGACCTGGCCCAGGACCGGCTGCGCCCGGTGCTGCGCCAGCACCGCTTCCCGCAGCAGAGTGTCTACGCGGTCTACCCGCACAGCACGCAGCCCTCACCGAAGGTACGGCAGCTGATTGATTTCCTGCGCGACCGGTTCGCCACATAAAAAGGGGACGGAGGGGATTAAGTCGTTTATGCATAAACGACTTAATCCCCTCCGTCCCCTTTTTCAGACACGGCCCTGTGCGGGCCGTGTCGTCAGGCATCAGCGCAGCACCTGCTCCACCAGCTGCACGTCCACGGTCTGCAGCGGCTCGGCGGCATTGCGCGCCAGCTGCACCTGGTAGGTGCCACCGTCGATCTTCCACTGGCGCGCCTGTGCATCGTAGTGGGCCAGGGTCTTCGGCTCGGCTTCGATGCGGATGCGGCGCTGTTCGCCCGGCTGCAGGTTCACCTTGTCGTAGCCGATCAGGCGGATCGGCGTGGTGCTGCCTGCCGGCAGCTTCAGGTACAGCTGGGCCACATCGGCGCCGGCGCGCTTGCCGGTATTGCGGATATCGACGCTGGCGACCAGGCGCGAGCCTTCCACGCTCACCTTCAGGTTGTCATAGGCGAACGAGGTGTAGGACAGGCCATGACCAAAGGCGAAGGTCGGGGTCAGGCCCTTGACCGCCATCCACTTGTAGCCGACGTTGGCGCCTTCGATATCGAAATCGAACACATCACCGAACGGCTTGGCCGGCTTGAAGCCGAGGCCATCGATATGCGGGCGCGGCAGCTGCGATTCGTCCGTCACCCAGGTCACCGGCAGGCGGCCCGACGGATTGACCTGACCGGTCAGCAGCGCGGCGATGCCTTCGCCGCCGCGGATGCCCGGGTACCAGGCCTGCAGCATCGCTGGCACCTGCCCCAGCCAAGGGGTGCGCACCGGGCCGTTGGTTTCCAGCACCAGCACGGTCTTCGGGTTTGCCGCGGCCACCGCCGAGATCAGTGCGTCCTGGTTGTCCGGCAGCTGCATGTCCGGCAGGTCCACCGATTCGGCGGCCCACTGCGTGGCAAACACAATGGCCACATCGGCCTGCGCGGCGGCCCTGGCCGCAGCGGCGGCATTGGTCCCGTCCACATACTCGATGGTTGCGTCAGGGCGCGCCGCACGCAGCGATTCCAGCGGCGAGGACGGGTGGAAGATCACCGGGCCCGGCCAGGTGGTCGGCAGTACGCCCGGCACCGCGTTGGTGCCCTTGGCGGTCACGCCCACCATCGACGAACCACCGCCACCGATCACGCCCTTGTCGGCGTGGCCACCGATGATGACAATGCGCTTCACGCTGTCGGCCAGCGGCAGCAGGTTGCCTTCATTGCGCAGCAGCACGCTGCCCTCTTCCACCGTGCGCTGGGCCACGGCGAAGCCGGCCTCGGCATCCACCTTCTGGTGCTGCGGCGGGTTGTCGAAGTTGCCGTGCAGGAACATCGTGCGCAGGATGCGCGTGACCATGTCATTCAGGCGCGCCTGCGGCACCACGCCGCCATGCACGGCCAGACGCAGCGGTTCGTCGAAGAACACCGCTGCGTCGAACACTTCACCGGCCGACTGCTGGTCCAGGCCGGCCAGCGCCGCCTTCGAACCGCTGTGCACGCCGCCCCAGTCGGACATCACGAAACCGGGGAACTTCCATTCCTGCTTCAGCACCTGGTTCATCAGGTAGCCGTTCTCGCAGCCGTAGGTGCCGTTGATCTTGTTGTACGAGCACATCGCCACGCCCGGGCGGCCAGCCTCCAGCGCAATCTCGAACGCCAGCAGGTCCGACTCGTGCATGGCCTGTTCGCCGATGCGCACGTCGTGGAAGTTGCGCCGGGTCTCCATGTCGTTCAGCGCGAAGTGCTTCATCGAGGAGATCACGTGCTGGCTCTGCACGCCCTGGATCAGCGCGCCGACCATCGAACCGGCCAGCAGCGGGTCCTCACCGGCATATTCGAAGTTGCGGCCGTTGCGTGGATCGCGCTGCAGGTTGACGCTGCCCGACAGCAGGATGTTGAAGCGCTGCTGCCATGCCTCGCGGCCCATGGTCGCGCCACCGGCGAAAGCCACTTCGCGGTTCCAGCTGGACGCGGTGGATGGGCCCGATGGCATCGCCGTGGCGAAATCACCCGGGCGGATGCCGCCCGGATTGGTCACGCCGACACCGGCATCGGCCGACTGCTGCGACGGAATGCCCAGCCGCGCCACGCCCGGCACGAAACCGGCCGAACCGACCGCGCCTTCCGGCAGTGGGCCACCATCCTTGCCCAGCCCGAAGTAGCTGTGCAGCATCTGGAACTTCTCATCCTCGGTCATCGCCTTCAGCAGCAGCGCGGCGCGCGCATCGGCGTTGAGGGTGGTGTCCATCCACGGCCTGTCGCCATGCGTGTCGGCGGCATAGGCCAGTGTCAGCAGGGTGGCGCGCAAGGCGCTGCCTTCCACCTTGAACGGCGCGCTGCTGGCGGCCTGGAAACCATCGCTGAAATAGCTGGCATCGGCTTCCAGCGCCACACGCGCCGGATCGAAGCCGGCGGCCTTGGCCGATTCACCGGCCACCGCGCCGAGCAGCACCGCCGGTGCACCCAGCCGCGAACGGGTGACCAGCGCTGGCAGCTGCGCGGCACCTGCACCGGCATCGGTATAGACCGCCACGGTGTGGCGGCCATCGTCCAGGCGCAGGTAGTTCAGGCCCGGCTGGTCCGGGCCGGATTCAGCGGCGATCGGCAGCCGGGTCAGTACGGCCTGGCCGCGCTGGGTCTGGCCATCATCCCTGCCCGCGGCAATGAAGCGGTATTCGTAACCCAGTCCGTCGGCCAGCACCTGCAGCGGATCGACCTGGCCGATGCCGCGCTGCACCTGGCGCACGCTCACCGCGTCCACCTGCAGGGTCTTCAGCTGGGCGGCCAGGGCCGGCATCGCCTCGGCGGTCGGGGCCTGTTCCAGGGTCAGCACGGTGAACGCGGCAGGGTCGGCCCAGGCCGGAGCGGCCAGTGCAGCGGACAGGGCCAGGGACAGTACAAGCTGCTTTGTAAACGTTTTCATCGACGGGCGTAATTCCGTTGCCAAGGCAATCGGTCCAGGGAAAGTGCCGCCGAAGGGTGCAGCGTTCATGCCGCGCAGGGGTTGCCAGGCAACCTCCCGCAGGCCGAAGGACGGGCCGGTCTGCGCGCGGGACCCTCCTCCCGCCGTGACAACCTGCCTGCCCGGGCCGCGCAGGGCGACCCAATCCTGTGAAGATTGTGCGAGGGCGTTCACACCTGTCAACAGGACCTAAGTCACAGGGGCGATCCCAGCCTGCAGTTATCAGGCCATCACCGGCGGTCATCAGCGCGCCGTGCGAGGCTGCCGATAATGAAGGTCCCTGGCCACGAACCGAGCCCATGACCGTCCACCGCGACTTCGACCATCTCTGGCGCGACCGCTGCGATACCTCCAGCCAGCGCGCACCGCGCGTGCTGATCCGGGTGTTCGTGGCCCCCGGTGAGCTGGAACGCAGCGTGTCCTTCTACGAGCAGCTGCAGGGCGTGGTGGCCGATGCGGGCTTTCCGTTTCCGGAGGCCGGGCTGCGCCTGGCCATGGTCGGTGCGTTCCTGTTGATCGAGGGCAGCGAGGCGGCGCTGGCGCCGTTCACCTCGACCACGGGGACACTGCTGGTCGATGACGTTCGGCCTTATCACGACAAACTGGTTGCCGCCGGCGCCGAGATCATCTTCCCGTTGCAGGTGGTCCCGACCGGGGCGGCGTTCAATGCGGTGCATCCCGATGGCACGGTGGTCGAGTACGTGCATCACCGGCCGGATCCGCAGGGGCGGTGAGGGTGCGCACGGCCGGGCTGCGCCCGGCACCCGCAGAGGCGACATCAACGTCAAAAACCAGAGCAACAGCAAAAGCTGGGTTCCTGCAGGTAGGCGGGGTGGGTCCGGCTGCGGGGGGCGCTGCAAGTACGTCCATGTAAGCTCGGTCGCCGCATCCATGCGGCTCACGCCCCCGCAACCGGACCCACCCCGCCTTCGACAGTTCGTCGCAATCTGCAGTAGATCCACGCCATGCGTGGATGCTCTTCGATCAATCGTCGAATTACTCGATTTCGATGGAGATTCATCCACGCATGGTGTGGATCTACAATCCCTCCATGCCCTCCCCCGCCCTGCCCTGGAATGGCACGCTGCTGCTGGATGCTCACGTGGCCGTGTTGCAGGGGCGTGCCGGTGACAGCGATGTACACGCGCACTATGCCCATCAGCTGCTGTTGAGCGAAGCCACTCCCTGGCACGTCGAGATCGACGGTGTGCGCCAGCAGGGCCAACGGCTGTGGGTGCCGTCGTTCCGGCCGCACGCGATCCTGTCGGCACCGGACGCGGGCTGCACGGTGTTCCTTGAGCCGGCGCATGCCGACCTCGAACAGATCCAGCAGCACCTGCACTCGCTGCCCGGCACTGCGGCCGGGCTGCACCGCTGGCTGCCACGGCTGAGCCGCGCGCAGCCACTGGACCGGCGGGTAGAGGCGGCGCTGGCCCGCATCAGCCACTACCTGCCTGGCCCGGTGCCGGCTGCCGACATCGCCGGAGCCGCGCACCTGTCGACCAGCCAGCTGCACCGGCGTTTCCAGTCCGACCTGGCGGTGACCCTGCGCGGCTGGGTGCTGTGGCAGCGTTTGCGTACCGCGCTCGCGCACCACCTGCAGGGGCACAGTCTGACCGCCAGCGCGCATGCCGCCGGCTTCGCCGACCTGGCCCATCTCTCGCGCAGCCTGCGCCGCATGTTCGGCATCGGTGCCGCACAGCTGCAGGGCCTGCAGTTGCGCGCGACCTGACACGGCCGATCACCCACGCCTGCGCAGGCCTTCGGGCAGCTCCGGCACCTCGCCATGCGGCAGTTCACGAAACGGCGCCAGCAGCTGCCCCGCGTAATCGCGTGGATAGTCAGGTTGGCTGCCGATGCCGAGGTCGCGTTGCTGCAGTCGATAGCCCGGCGCATCGAAGGCGGTCCCCAGCAGGTGATCCCAGACGGTCAGGAACAGGCCGAAGTTCACGTCACCGGCGGTGCCGTAACGTATGTGATGGAAGCGATGCAGCGGTGCCCACGCCATCACCCGGCCCAGCACACCCGGGCGCATGTCCACGTTGGAGTGCTGCAGCAGCAGCTGGATGGCGATGGCAAACGCCAGCACCGCCGCCACCGGCATCGGCAGGCCCAACAGCAGCAGCGGCAGCACGCCGCCCACCGCTTCGGCGGCCTGGTGCAGTGGGTGTTTCATCAGCCCGTTGAAGCCATACATGCGGGTCACGCTGTGATGCACGGCATGCAGGCGCCATAGCCAGCCGATGCGATGGCTGGCGTAGTGCACCAGGGTGATGCCGAGATCGGCAGCGATGATCGCCACCAGTAGCTGCAGTGCGAACGGCCACTGCAGCGGCCACAACTGCCACGGAATGATCGCCGCCAGCAGCGGCACCGCCGCGATCGACAACAGGTTCAGGCCTTCGTTGACCAGCGCGTGCAGGGCGTCACGCACACGGTCGCCGTGGTCACGGTTGAACGCAGGGTCATACGGCCAGGCGCGCTCGGCGACGAACGAAACCGCAATGGCGATCGCCAGCAGGGTCAGCAGCCACAACGGATCGCCATGGCAGTGGCCCACCCAGACGACGGCAGTGGCGACGAATCCAAGCAGGAACAGCGGGGCATACAGGCGGAGCATCCAGTGCTTCATGGGCAACCCGGGAAGTGAGGGGCCTGCATGCTGGCGTGGCGTGTGGGTTGCTGGCTTGAACAAACGGCGCAACCCTGCGGGCACCACGCTTCCCACATCCACGCATGGCGTGGATCTACAATGACGCTCTCATCGCGCCCGGGACCGGCATGGACTCCTTCAACCTGATGCGCGCCTTCCGCCGCATCGTCGAACGCGGCGGGCTCGCTCGTGCCGCCGAAGACCTGGGCATGTCGCCGGCCGGCCTGAGCAAGCAGTTGCGCACGCTGGAAACGCATCTGGGCGTGGTGCTGCTGCAGCGGACCACGCGGCGCATGAGCCTGACCGAAACCGGCCACGCCTATTACCGCGAATGCTGCCGCCTGCTCGACGAGCTGGAAGCGCTGGAACGCGGCATCGCCGAACAGCGCGGCGAGGTGGCCGGGCGCCTGCGCGTGAACGCGCCGCAGTCATTCGCACTGAGCACGCTGTCGCCGCTGCTGCCGCGCTTCCTGCAGCAGCATCCACAGTTGTCGCTGGACCTGGTGATGGAAGATCGCCTGCTCGATGCAGTCGGTGAGGGTTTCGATGTGTCGCTGCGGCTGCGTGCCGAGCTGGATGATTCACGCTTGGTGGCACGCCGGCTGGCCTCGCTGCAGCAGGTGCTGTGCGCGGCGCCCTCCTACCTGCGGCAGCATCCGGCACCGCAGGCAGTAGGGGATCTGCAGGCCCATAGCGTGCTGGCCTACAGCCTGTCCGACTCACCGGGCAGTTGGCCGCTGCTCGGCCCGGATGGCCAGGTGACGATCACCCTTCCGGCACGCGTGACCGTCAACAACAGCCTGCTGCTGCGTGACCTGCTGGTGGCGGGCATGGGCATCGGCGCCCTGCCTTCGTTCCTGGCCGCGCCGGCATTGGCGCGGGGCGAACTGCAGCAGGTGCTGCCCGACCACCGCTATCCGCCGCGCTTCGTGCATGCGGTCTACCCCACCTCGCGCCACCTGCAGCCCAAGGTGCGTGCCTTCATCGACTTCCTGCACGCCGAGCTGCCCGGCTGCGCCGGCCTGGATTCGTAACTGCCAGCGAAAACTGAGCTGTCCGCAGCGTGCTGTTTCGGCCACGCCGCGCTGCCTACTCTGCCGCCTCTCCTCTCACCGATGGCAGGCAGATGTCTCCCGTTCCTTCCCCCGCCACCGCAGCGCCGGTGGTCGATTTCTTCCACGACGTGGTCTGCGGCTGGTGCTTCGTGCTGGCCCCGCGCCTGCAGCAGGTCTCCGCCGAACTCGGCATCCAGGTGCGCCACCGCAGCTTCGTGCTGCAGGACTCGCGCGCGCAGATGGTCGAGGTGTTCGGCTCGATGGCGCGCGCCAAGGCGATCATCCTGCGCCACTGGACCGACTGCGCCGCGCATGAAGACATCGCGCGCATCGATATCGAAGGCATGCGCGCACAGGACTTCGAGTATCCGTCCGGCTGGCTCGGCGCACTGGCCTGCCAGACCGCAGGGCTGATCGGTGGCAATGATGCCCATGGCGCGATGTTCGACGCGGTGCAATGGGCGCACCTGCACCAGCACCGCAACATCGGCGATGCCGAAGTGCTGCTGGATATTGCCGAATCGCTGGGCCATCCACGTGGCGCCTTCGCTGACCACATGCGCAGCGACGCGGTGCGCCAGCGCGTGCAGGCCGATCGCGCCGAAGCTGCCGCGCTCGGCATCCGCTCCATCCCCACCGTGATCGGCGGCAACGGCCTGCGCCTGCAGACCCTGCCGCTCCCACACCTGCGCCAGGCCCTGGCGCCCCTGGTCGCGGCCTGAGCCGCCCCCTCCCCCACCCTGCAAGGAGATTTCCCCATGACCCCACGTACCCTGTCCACCGCGCTGGCCCTGCTGCTGGCCGCCACCGCCGCGTCCACCACCGTGTCCGCGCACGAACGCGTTCCCTCCGGCCAGCAGGTCGGCACCAGCCCGTGGGGGCCGAAGGACGAGATCGGCCGCCTCAACCTGATCACCGAAGCCTCGCGTGCGGCGATCCTGTCGCGGGTCAGCGGCGGCAAGGCCTATGACCTGGCCACCGACTACTACGTCGGCATGCCCAGCTGGCAGGATGCCGGCGACCCGCACTACCAGTTCTGGATGACCCACACCCCGCGCGGCACAGTGATGGACGATCCGATGGGCGTGGGCGAGGCCATGAACCTCACCCGCAGCTACACCGGCACCGCGTTCTCGATGTACAGCCACACCGGCACCCACATCGATGCGCTGAACCACTTCGGCATCCACGGGAAGATCTGGAACGGCTTCGAGGCCGACAAGCACCTCGGCGACCGCGGCTGGAATGTCACCGGCATCGAGAAATTCCCGCCGCTGATCGCGCGTGGCGTGCTGATCGACGTGGCCGGCGCCAAGGGCGTGGACATGCTGCCGGACAGCTACCGCGTCACCCGCCAGGACCTGAAGGATGCGCTGGCACGCCAGAAGGTGAAACTGCAGCAGGGTGACGTGGTGCTGATCCGCACCGGCCGCATGCGCCTGTTCGAGCAGCCCAGGGCCTACATGGCCAACCCGCCGGGCATGGGCCTGGACGCGGCACGCTTCCTGGTCGAGGACGGCGGCGCGATGATCGTCGGCGCCGACAACCTCAGCTTCGAGACCTTCCCTTCGGAGGTGTCCGACGACTACGTGCCGCTGCACACCTACCTGCTGGCTCAGCAGGGTGCGCCGATCATCGAGCTGGTGGCGCTGGACGAACTGGCCCGCGACAAGGTCTACGAATTCGCCTTCATCGGCGGCCCGCTGAAGATCCGCGGTGGCGATGCCGCGCCGCTGCGCCCGGTGGCGCTGCCGGTGCGCCCGTAACCAGGGGCATCCCCGGGTAGCAACGGGCCATGCCGGGTGGGTGCCGACCTTGGTAGGCACCGCGCTTTACCGCTATCCACGCATGGCGTGGATCTACCAGGCTGCGGCATGGATTTGCCGTGGCTCTCCAGTAGATCCACGCCATGCGTGGATGCTTTCCCCCTTCAGCAACCTGAAACCGGACCCTCCGATTTCATTAGTAATTCTACTTACAACGCGAGTAGCATGTCTGGTCTCAGCCCCTGATACCGGCCCGTCGATACTCGCGCCATGCCTGCCGTTTCCGCCCGTTCCTGCCGCTTCCAGCCCACCCGGCGCCTCCCCTGGAGGGCTGACTGATGGGTGCCGTCGTCGCCCTCGACCGGCTGCTGGACGGGCGCCAGCTGTGGCGTGGCCCGGCCCGCCAGGGCCCCGCCAGCGACCATCTGGCCAGCGGCCATCCG
>NZ_JAOCGL010000006.1:0-78960 GCF_029842485.1 Stenotrophomonas sp. GD03777 | reverse complement strand
TCGATCCGGTTCTGCGCATCCACCTGCACCGTCACGCGGTCCTGGCGGAAGTCCATGGTCACCGCCATGCCCGGCTTGACCACCCGTGCACCGCGCGCGCCGCTGGCGGCCACCAGCTTCTTGATGGTGGCTTCGTCAGCCGTCTTGCCGGTGAAGGCCTCGAGCGCCTCCGGCTTGCATTCCTGCGCGGCGTCGGCCACGGGCGCCGGCGTGGGATCGGGGGCGGTGCTGCCGCCGGCGTGACTGCAGGCGGCCAGTGGCAGAATGGCAAGCAGGGCAAGCGGATTGAGGCGCATCGTCGGGCTCCAGGCGTGGATGGTGGTGGCAGTGTCACCGCTGCCACCGTCAGGGCATGTCAACGCGGCCCGGTGTCATTACTGCCCGACCAGCGCCAGTGTCTCGCGCTCGCGCTGTTCCTCGCGCACCAGCCGCTGCAGCAGCATGGCCAGGGTCACCACGTCCTGGTGATTGTGGTCGGCCACCCGGCGCAGGTTCACCGCATCGCCGCCGCGCAGGAAGCGCAGCCATGCACCGGGTGCTTCCGAGCCGGGCAGGTCGTCCTCGCGCACCACGCGCAGCAGCTGGCGTTCGATGGTGGACAGCTTGCAGTTCTCCCAGCTGCCGCGATAGCGACGGCGCGTGGGGTAGAGCAGGTCGACATGGTCCAGTGCGGTGATCGGGTCCGGCTGCCGGGCCAGCCGGTAGCGCGCCTTCAGCAGCGGCGCATCGTAGCTGCGGCCGTTGTAGCTGCAGAACACGGTGGACGGTTGCAGCCAGCGGGCAAAGGTGGCCAGCATCGCGTCCTCGGCGGCCATGGTGGCCATCAGCAACTGGCGGATGCGCAGGCCCTCGCCACGCTGCGGGCACACATGCCAATCGGCCGCGCCGATCATGAAGGCACGGGTGCCGGTGCCGCCGGCCAGGCCGGTGGTCTCGGTGTCGAAGAACAGCAGATCGCGTGCAGCCACGTGCTGGTCTTCGCGCTTGGCGAAGGCCAGCGACAGCGGGGCAGTTGGGATCGGCTGAGGTTGCAGCGATTCGATCAGGAACAGACCCGGCGCGATTTCCTCGCCCGGCAGCTGGCGATCCTGTGCGCTGGCACGTGCCGGCATGGCGCCGCTCCGCGAGCGCATGCCGAGCAGGCGATGCAGGCTGCCCACTTCCGGCCGCCGCAGTTGGGCCGGTGTGTGTGCCGATGTGGCCGCCGCAGCACCTGTGGGCTTGTGGCGGATCTCCTGCTCGACCCAGGCGAACACCGAACGCTCGGCCGGTGGTTGCTGCGCATCGTTGGCGGCCGGTGGTGCCGGTGGCGCAGGGGCAACGTCCGACGCCGCCGGCGTGGCCGCTTTAGGGTCGCCGGCCTGCTTCCGCAGCAGGCGCAGCTTGTCCAGGCTCAGGCTCACGGTGCCAGCAGCTCCATCGGGTCGCGCGCGGACGCCACCACGTCGGGCACGTGCCGGCAGGCCTCGGCGTCGAACAGGTCGAGCACGCGCAATGCCAGCGCACGTGGCGAGGTTTCATCCTCTTCCTGTGCAGCCAGCACCGGGCCGACGCAGGCCGGGCAGCCGGCCTTGCAGTCGCAGCGTTGCACCAGTTCACGCGCGCGCTGCACCAGCTCCGCCTGACGCTGCCACAACGGCTCGCTGAGGCCAACGCCACCGGGGAAGTTGTCATACAGATACACAGTGGGCACGAATTCCTGCAGCAGTTCGACCACGCCAGGATCACCCTCGCTGCCGCGCAACTGGCCACGGCCGCTCTGGTCGGCGATCGCAAACCAGGAACCATCGCCGTTGCCGACCGACTTCTGTAGGTCGCGCGCATCGGCCATCACCGCCACGGTGGCGACGATGTGCAGCGCATACGCCGCACCGAGGAAGCCATCGAGCGCATCCTGCCTGCTGGCGAAGGCGCGCAGCAGCAGTGCCTGCGGCAGCTGCCACCACACTGCGGTGGTGTGCAGTTCCTGGTCGGGCAGGTTCACCGGACCGTAGCCGATGTTTTCGTGGGTGTAGTAGCGGATCTTCTTGTAGCCGGCCACGCGCCGCACCACGTGCACTTCGCCATGGTGCGAATCACCGCGCCCGGCCACGCCACCATCGAAGCGGTCCAGCACCTTGAGCTTGGTGAAGTCGATGCTGTCGGTGTAGTAATCCACATGCGTACGGGTGACGTAGGCCTTGCGGCCCTCCCAGTCGAGCGTCTCCACCTGGTAGGGCGTGGACTGCACCATGTGGATGGCGCCTTCATACAGCGTGAGCGCAGCGGCGGAGTAATCGACCTCGGCGATGATCTGCTGGCGGCCGTCGCTGCGGTCGACCACCACGAAGTTGCCATCGGCCACCGCGCGCAGGCTGACCGCGTTGGCCGGATAACTGTCGGCGATCCATTCCCAGCGCTCGCCTTCGCGGTGGATCACTTCTGTCTCTGCCAGCGCTTCCAGGAACACTTCCGGGTCGATCGGGCCGAAGCCATCGCCGACCCGGAACGGCAGTTCAAAGGCCGCGCAGCGAATGTGGTCGAACAGGATCAGCGGCTGGTCCGGCGCAATGCGCGCATGTTCGGGCGAGGCTTCGGCGAAGAAGTCCGGGTGCCGCACCACGTACTGGTCCAGCGGCTGCGAACTGGCCACCATCACACCGAGTGCGGGTTGCTGGCGGCGACCGGCACGGCCGAAACGCTGCCAGGTGGCGGCCACGCTGCCGGGGTAGCCATTGAGGATGACCACGTCCAGGCTGCCGATGTCCACGCCCAGTTCCAGCGCCGAGGTGCTGACGATGCCGTCGATGTTGCCGGCTCGCATCGCACGCTCGGTCTCGCGGCGTTCGGTCGGCAGATAACCGCCGCGGTAGGCGCGGATGCGGGGCGGCTTGCGCGGGTCGTGGTCAAAGATGTCCTTCAGGTACTTGGTCAGCACCTCGACCATCAAGCGGGTCTGCGCGAACACCAGGGTCTTCAGCCCGGACTTGATCGCGATGCGCGCGATGCGGTTGCTCTGCGAGCGCGCCGAGGCACGCAGGCCCAGGTCGGGGTTGATCACCGGCGGGTTCCACAGCAGCACCTGCTTCGGCCCGGTGGGCGCGCCGGATTCGGTGACGGCGGTGACCGGTGCCTCGATCAACGCCTCGGCATGCGCCTGCGGGTTGCCGATGGTGGCCGAGCACAGGATGAACTGCGGTTGCACGCCATAGAACGCGCAGATGCGCTTGAGCCGGCGCAGCACGTTGGTGACGTGGCTGCCGAACACGCCGCGATAGGTGTGCACCTCGTCGATGACGATGTAGCGCAGGTTCTCGAAGAACTGTGCCCACTTGGTGTGATGCGGCAGGATGGCCTGGTGCAGCATGTCCGGGTTGGACACCACGATGTCGCCATGCAGGCGGATCGCCTGGCGCGCATCGCCGGGGGTGTCGCCGTCGAAGGTGAAGGCCTTGACGCCGAGATCGCCGGCACGATTGAGTTCCAGCAGCTCGGCCACCTGGTCCTGGGCCAGTGCCTTGGTCGGGAACAGGTACAGCGCCTTGGCCTTGTCCTGCATGGCCGCGCTGACCACCGGCAGGGTGTAGCACAGCGACTTGCCGCTGGCGGTGGGGGTGACGATGGCCACGTGCTCGCCGCGCTGGCTGGCCTCCCAGGCTTCGGCCTGGTGGCTGTAGAGCTGCTCGATGCCGCGTGCCTTCAGTGCAGCGGCCAGCGCCGGGGGTACCGAGTCGGGAACGGGCGCGTAGCGGCCTTCACGGCCGGGAATGGCGAAGCTGCCGGTGATGCGGTCCTGGTAGCGGCGCTGCAGGCGCGCGCTGAGCAGCGCGCCATCGCGGGCGGGCAGGCCATCGCGGGTGGCGAGCTTCTGCTCGGCATCGGCGGTGCGCTTGGCGAGTTCGTAGGCCATGGAAGAGGGAGGGAGCCGGGACGGATTGCGAGGGGTCACATGGCACCACATCCGTGTCTCAGGATGTGAGACACCACACACGGAGACGTGAACCGTTCAGTGCTCGCGTCCCGTGGTGTGGCCGCATCTCCCTTGGCTGAACAGCGGCCAGTGCAGCAACGAAATCTGAAGCCGGCATCCGTATGCTTGGGCGCTGGACACAACCAACAGGGTGGATGGCTGTGGCACGACGTGGAACGCAGGGAGCACTCCTGGCCGGCATGCTGCTGGCCGGCATCGCACAGGCGCAGCAGGCCGCGCCGGTGGCGGTGCCCGATCCTGCACCCGTTCCCCCCGCAGATGCGCCGTCTGCCCCCACCGCACCGATCTCCACCACCTTGCCGCAGGACAACGTCACCACCCTCGGCGAAGTGCGTGCGCTCAAGCCCGATGACGAGCCGCTGGACCTGTACCGCTTCAAGAACCCGGTGAAGTTCGGCGATAACCGTTTCAGCCGCGACTGGAGCGAACCGCCATCGCCGGAGCAGGTCAGCATGGGCGGTGGCTACATCATGATGGGCGTGGTCAAGGGTGTGCTGGCGGCAGCCAAAGGCATCAACAAACTCACCGGGGGTCCCGACCAGATCCAGGCGGCCGTGGCGCGGCCACCGCCAGAGCTCAGTGCCGAACAGCAGCAGCGCGCGCTGCGGTTCTCACAGGAGCAGGATGCCGGCGACACAGCGCCAGTGAAGTAGGCCGGTATATCCTGCGGGCTCCCCCACCGGTAATGCTGTCATGTCCCTGCGTTCATTCTGCCTGCTGGCCGCGTTGCTGCCGGCCTCCGCGTTCGCGTCCGATATCGCCGATGGCGGCGCCTGCCGCAATGGCGCGTTCCCCTCCCAACAGAGCCGGTTCGCGCTGGCGCGGGTGGTCGATGCACCGCGCCTGTACCTGCTCGGCGACATGGAGGGCTGCCCCGCCAAGGGCGAACCGGCCTGCCGCCAGCGCAGCTATGTGGTCAGCGGCGATACGGTGGTGACCGGTCGCGACCTGGGCCGCTACCGCTGCGCGTTCTTCCCCAACAAGGTGGGCGGCAGCGCCGGCTGGGTCGACCGCAGCAAGCTGCAGCCGTTGCCGGTGGCCGTGCCCACGCTGCAGGACTGGACGGGCCACTGGAAAGATGGCGACAACGGCCTGCGCATCACCGTGCAGGGGGGGCAACTGCACGTGGATGGCGACGCCTACTGGCCCTCCGCCAACCCCACGCCGGAACAGCGCCCGTATGGGCCGAACCTGGGCCAGGTGGAAGCGCGTGCCACACCGCAGGGTGCCGATGTCGAGTTCGCCGAGGATACGTGCCGGGTGCGTGTGCACTCGCTGGGTGAGGTGCTGATCGTGGCCGACAACAGCGAATGCGGTGGCATGAACGTGCGCTTCAATGGCGTGTATCGGCGCGCGGGAACGCGTTGAAGGACGCATGAGGGTGGGGCTGGTAGATCCACGCCATGCGTGGATGCCGTTCGCGATCCGATCGGTGGGGTCAGAACCCTTTCGCTGGCGAAAGGGTTCTGACCCCAGGATCAGCGCCGTCGCTCCAGCCACCACAGCAGCGATGCGCACAGCACGAACGCCAGCCACCACGGCCAGCGCGATCCCGGCACGGGTTGCATCAGCGACGCGGTTGCCGGGGAGCTGCCCGCCAGCGCCTGCGTGGTTGCATCGATCATTGCCTGCTGATGCAGCGCGGGCGCGTCCTTCGGGTCGAATGCATAGCGCCAGAGGGTAGCGTCGCCGTGCTGCAGGCGCTGCCAGCCCGCCTCGCGCGGCCACCAGCCCGCGCAGCGCAGGTCTGACGTCGCGCCATCGACGATCAGCGGCGTGCCTTCGCCGCGTGCGTTGAAGGCCAGCAGCGGCGCCTGCACGCCGCATAGCGCCTGCCGTTCGCCCGCCCAGCTGATCGGCTGTGGCGACCACAACGCCTCAGCGCTGCCCTGCGCCCGCGCCAGCGTGGCAACCACGCCGCTCCACAGTTCGCCGTGGCGGTCATCGCGGCCGGCAAGTACCCAGCGCCAGCTGTCGGTGATGGGCAGCAGGCCGATGCGGCCTTTGCCGGTAGCGCGCCAGCCACCGACAGCCTTGCCAATGCGATCGTGCAGCAGCGCGTTGCTGCCAGGTACCTGCAGCGCCAGTGCTTCCAGTGTGGGCAGCGCGGCGTCGTGCGAACTGCGGTCTGCCTCTTCGCCGTAGCCGGTCGGCAGCGTACCCGCGGCGAGCGGGCCACGTCGTGCGGCGAGGACCGCGCTCTCGCCGTCGCCGGGAAGTTCGAGGACCTGGCTGCTGCCATCACCCCGCAGCGGCAGGCCCAGATCGTGCAGGCGTTGGCGCGCGCTGGCCGAAGGGGCGCCCGCACTGCGTACCAGCACGCCCAGTCCTTCGCGCAGCGCCTGCCGCACAGCGGCCAGCTGGGCGGCATTCAATGCCGCCAGGCTGCGCTCGTCCAGCAGCAGCAGATCGCTGCGCGCCAGCGACGCCGCGTCCAGCGGCAAGGCCCCGTCGCCAACGCTCAGGCCGGCCCCGGTATCGGCCTGCACCTGCACGCGGATGCCGGCATCGGCTGCCCAGCGGCGCAGGTACTTCAGTTCGGGGCCCGGCGCGCTGGCACGCACCTGCAGGCGCAACGGCGCCGCCGGCAGGGTCTGCTGCGGCACCGGTGCGCTGTCCACCACATGGCCGTCGGCATCGAGCAGGCGCAGCTGGAATACGCTGCGGCCTTCGGCGCGGGTGATGCCACTCAACTGAACGTGGCCGTCTTCGGCAACATCCGCGCGATCGACCACGCTGCCGGCCGGGTCGAGCAGTTCCGCCTTTGCCCTGGCAACGCCACGCGCCTGTGCCTGTACCTCGAAGCGTGCGCCGGGCGCGGCGTCGGCCGGTGGCTGCAAGGCGACCCAGCCGCGCGGCGGTGCTGTCGGCTGCCAACGTACGTCGCGTGGCAGTACTGCGTCGCGGTCACGCGCGGCCAGGCCCGCACCGACCAGCGTCAGCGTGGAGGCTGGATGCTGGCGCAGCGCGGTGGCCAGGTCGGGTACGCGCTGTGCGCCGGGCACATCGGCAGCTTCGGGCAACAGCAACAGTGGGCCTTCGCTGGCCGGGAGTGCGCCAGCCCGGTCGGCATCGATTCCCAGCACGACCAACTCGCCTGCGGGCTGCTGGCGATTGAGGGGTACGAGGCAGACATACAGCAGCATGGCAGCGGCGATCTGCAGCGCAATGCCGATCCAGCGGCGACCTCGGTGCGCTGTGCTTCCACGCAACTGGCGCACGCTGGCGATGACCACGACCACAGCAAGTGCCAGCGCAATCCACAGGTTCGGGCTGGAGGGGGTCATGGCTGCGCCTCCAGCGCATCGAGGTAGCGCTGGCCCATCGCATCGGCCGCACTGCGCCGCATCGCCTGTGGCAGTGGACGTTGCAGTGCCCGCCACAGCTGTGCGCGCAGGCGCAGGCGGCAGTCGTGGCAACCGGGCTCGATGCGCAGCTGCTCGATGGCGGCGGCCAGATCCAGTGCATCGGGCAGGTAGGCGGCACTGTGCTGCTGCCAGGCAGCGAGTGCATTGAGGTCGGGCACGCTGGTGTCATCACCGAGGCGCTGCCAGGCTTCAACGATGGCCCGGTCGGGCGGGGTTCGGGCGGCCAACGGCAGTTCACGACTGGCCAGTCCGGCGCGATCACCGCCGAGGCGACGGCCTTCATCGATCGGTGGTAGCTCTGGCCCGACCCGCGCCAGATAGATGCGTTCGGCCTGCTGCACCTGCTTGATGAAACCCAGCGCCTTGTAGGCAAACGGCAACGCCTGCTCTGGCCGGCCCTGGCGCAGCTCGCCTTCGGCCGACCACATCTGGTCCAGCGCGGCCTTCAGCGTGGCCCGGGTCTGCGGGTCGAGCAGGGTCGCGGCCTCGGCATGGTCATGGGTGTGGCCGTATTCGGAGAGCACATCGGTGGCGCTGCCGAACACCGGTGGCGAATCGGCATTGGACGCCTTGCCGCCGTGATCGTGGCCATGCTCATCGTGTGCCCCGGCCTCGGTGCCATGGTTGTGCTCGTGCTCGGTGTCGTGGCTGCCTGCAGCTGGCGCATCGCTGGTGGGCAGGTCGCTGGTCGGCGGCGGCTTCGGTGCGCCTTCGCTTTCCTCACCCAGGAACTGGCCGTAGCGCAGGCGCAGGATGCGCTGGTCGACACCGATCGCATCGCTGCGCTTCACGAAGTCCTCGGCAGTGAGGCTGCGTCGCTGCCGGATCAGCGCTTCGGCATCGATGATGATCTGCCGCTGGCTGCGGAAGTAGGCCGGCAGCGTCTTCTTGATGCGGCCTTCCAGTTCGGCACCGAGTGCAACCTCGGCGCTGGGCAGGCGCAGGATCACGCTGCTGCTGCGCCCAGCCTGCGGTGTTGGCGCGTGGTTGTCGCGTACTTCCAGCTGGGCGATGACATCGCTGCCGGGCTGCGCGCCCAGCGCAGCCAGGTCGAGGGTGTACGCGAAACGCCGTGCAGTCGCTTCGCCGCTGCCGGTGAGGCCGACACTGCGGCGAACGAAGGTGATGTTCTCGCCGCTGCCCTGGGTAATGGTGATCGACAGCGTTGCCTGCGTGGCCACGGCGTAGTCATCGCTGGCTTCGAAGCGCAACGACCACTGGCGTTGCCCGGGCGTGCCCAGCACCAGGGTCGCGGCGGGCTCCAGCACGCGCACGCTGGGCGCACGATCAGCGACCACATCCAGGCGATGCAGGTGGGTTTGGGCCAGTGCAGGTTCGCTCACCACGCGGTACAGCACAGGCACGCGCGCCACATCCTGCGCCAGCCACTGCCCATCCTGCTCGCTCAGCGGCAGCCGGCGGCCGTCGTGGAACTGAAGCCATGCCTTGTCCGGCGCGCGATCGAAGCGCAACGACCACGACAGCCGGCTGTCCGCGGCGACCTTGGCATCCAACGCGTTCTGGGTGCGCGTGGCTTGGCCGGTATAGGCCGGCGCGTCGATCCGCAGGCGGGTGGACTGAAGGTGCAGCGGGCCGGCGGCAGCCATGCTGACAGGCGCCGATGTGCGCGCCGGTGCGGAGCCGGGGCCGGAACGTGGCCAGCCGAATGCCAGCGCAGTGATCGCCAGGCCTGCGACCCAGCTCAGGGCCAACGCCCTGCGCGGCCAGCGCGGACGCAGGTCCGGTGTCGCGCGCTCCAGCGTGGCCAGCACATGCGCGCGCTGGCGCTGCTGCAGCGGATTGAGCGTTGCCATATCGGCGAACAGCAGGTCGGCACTGTCCTCGCTGGCACCGCCGGCATCGAGCTGACGCTGCACCCACTGTGGGTCCAGCTGGCGGGCACGTGCCGTGGCGAGCGCTGCGCAGGCGAGCACGCTGACCGTGCCGACCACGCAGGCGATATCGAAGCCCGCCAGGCGCAGCGCCAGCGTCGTCGCGGCCAGCGCCCACGGCAGGCCCAGCAGCAGGGTAACGAGTGCACGGCGACGGCGTGCGCGTTGCCAGGCGTACTGCAGGGTGTTCATGCGGCCCCCCTGCGCCGGCGACTGCTGGCCATCCAGCGCTCCAGCGCGAACAGCAGCACGATGGCCAGCAGCAACCACGTGGTTGGCTCACGCGCTGGGGGCGCTATGGCGGGCAGTGCGGCCCGGCGTGGTGCCTGGTCCTGTGCATCGCCGAGGCGCGGTGACGCTGGCGGTTGCAGCGCCAGCAGCAGGGCACGCGGCAACCGCGGGTCGCGCAGCGCAGCGTTGCCTGAGGCATCCCAGTCGCCCGGCAGTGACAACAGGACGCCGTGGCCGATGCGCTGTTGCCACAGCACTGGTGAGCCGTCGGCGTTGCGCAGCAGGATGCCGGCGTCGCCAGCAGGCTTGCCGGCGCTCACTGCACGACCGCCGTGGCGCAGCCATGCCTGCCAGCTCGCCGGCAGTGCATCGCTGCGGCTCCATACGCCGATCTCGCCGCGTTCGGGCAGGGCATCGGCCGACAGAGGAGCGAGCGGCGCCTGCATGCCCCACGCGCGCTGCAGTGCGTTCACCCAGTGCTGGGCGGCGGCCGGCGCATCGCTGTGCACGCGCAGACGCGGCATCGTCGCGGCACTCGGTTGCGGAGTGGCCGGTATCGGTTGCGGCCGCCACTGCACTTCGCGCGACAGCTGCACGCGGGCGCCATCCAGACCGGGCAGGGGATCGGGAACGTGCACGGTCAACGCGGTGCCGGCGGGCAGCTGTGCATCCAGCTCACGCAACAGGCTGGGCAGCGATGTGCTGGATGCCGGCGGTGCCTGATCGATGCTGGGGAAGCCGGGTGCCAGCCAGTGCCAGTTGCCCTCTTCGGCGGTGCCGCGCAGTGCGGTCGCGTCCAGTCCGGGAGCCACTACCGTCCAGGCAGTGGGGACCGGGGCAGGGCCGACCAACGCAGGGCGCGCCAGCAGCATGGCCAATGCAGCCAGCAGCAACAGGCGCACCAGCAGCAACGGCCAGTCATCGAAACGGATGCGCTGGCGCGGGCGGATCTGTGCACGCAGCCAGCGCAGCGCGGCGAAATCCAGCGGCGTGTACGGATGGCGCCGGGCCAGATGGATCAGCAGCGGCAGCAACCACGCAGCGAGCGCGGCCAGGCCCAACGGGAACAGCAGGGTCATGCACCGCCCCCACGACCGAACAGCACCTGCAGTGGATGATCCAGCGGCTGGTCGAGCCAGCCGGTGGCACTGGCGATGCCGCTGGCCTGCAGGCGCGACTGCAATGCGTTGCGTGCGTCGGCGAAGCGCTGCAGGTAATCGGCGCGGATCGCCGCGCCATCGCCCAGCAGTTCCTCGCCCGTTTCCGGATCGCGGAAGCGATGGCCGGCGTCGAACGGGAAATCGCGCTCGTCGGCGGTGAGGATCTGCAGCAGTGCCACTTCACGGCGTGCGCTGGCCAGTTGCTCCAGCAGCACGATGCAGGCCGCGTCGAAGCCATCACCCATCGCCAGCAGCAGGTCGCCCGGACGCACACGCTCCCACAGCGGGCGCAGGCGATCGGCCACGGGCCAGCCGCCGCGTGCCTGAAGGGCATGCAGTTGCAGATGCACGCGGTCACGCTGGCGTGCGCCGTTCGCTGCGGGCACCAACTGCAGTCCATCGCCATTGATCGCCAGCAGGCCGAAACGGTCGCCCTGCTGCAGCGCCAGTTCCACCACGCAGGCGGCCACGCCGCGCATGTGATCCAGGCGCGTGCGCTGCGGTGCCGCGCGATCGGCCTGGCCGGCCGAGGCGGTGGCATCGAGCAGCAGCCAGACCGTGATCGGGCTTTCGCGTTCGGATTCGCGCACGAAGAAGCGGTCCGAACGCGCGTACAGCTTCCAGTCGATCTGGCGCAGCTCGTCGCCCGGTTCGTAGGCCCGGTACTGGGCGAATTCGAGGCCGGCACCGCGGCTGCGGCTGGCGTGCTGGCCGATGCCACTGGCGCCGCTGGCCAGGCGCGGCCGCAGCCGCAGCAGGCGCAGGCGCGCACGCAGTTCCGGAGGCAAGGTCAGCGGGGTACCGGCGTTCACGCGTGGCTCAACCCGGGAACGGCACGGCCTGCAGCAGGGCGGCGACCACGTCGTCGGCACGCTTCTGCTCGGCCTCGGCGGCGAACGACAGAAGCAGGCGATGGCGCATCACCGGTGCGGCCAGCGCCTGCACGTCCTCGCGGGTGGCGGCGAAGCGGCCCTGCAGCAGTGCGCGCGCTTTTGCCGCGAGCACCAGCGACTGGCCGGCGCGCGGACCGGCGCCCCACTTCACCCATTGGTTGATCGCCGCCGGGGCGCCTTCGCCTGGGCGGCTGGCGCGCACCAGGCGGGTGATCCAGGCCAGCACGTCGGGGCTGACATGCACCTGCCGCACAGCCCCCTGCAGGGCGATCACCGCCTCGGCATCCATCACTTTCGGCACCGCGTCGGTGGCACCGCCGGTGGTCTGTTCCAGGATCCGCCGCTCCTCGTCTTCGCTGGGGTAATCCACCAGCACGTGCAGCAGGAAGCGGTCCAGCTGTGCCTCTGGCAGCGGGTACGTGCCGGCCTGCTCGATCGGGTTCTGCGTGGCCAGCACGAAGAACGGAGCGGGAAGCGCGTAGGTGGTTCCGGCGTAGCTGACGGTGCGTTCCTGCATTGCCTCCAGCAGTGCGGCCTGGGTCTTGGGCGGGGTGCGGTTGAGTTCGTCGGCCAGCAGCAGGTGGGTGAAGATCGGGCCCTGCTGGAAGCGGAAATGGCGATGGCCGGTGCCATGGTCTTCCTCCAGCAGCTCGGTGCCGAGGATGTCACTGGGCATCAGGTCGGGGGTGAACTGCACGCGCCGGAACTGCAGTTCCAATGCCTGGCCGAGCGAGCGTACCAGCAGGGTCTTGCCGAGCCCGGGCGCACCTTCCAGCAGGCAGTGGCCGCCGGCCAGCAGGCCGATCAGCAGCTGCTCGACCACGGTGTGCTGGCCCACCACCGCGCGTGCGAGCGCGGCGCGCAGTTCATCCAGGCGCGGCAGCAGGGAATCGAGGTCGGAGGAATTCATGGGCGTGCAGGTCCTGTCAATTGTTCAACGCGTACATCACGATGTTGACGCCAAAGCGGGTGTTGTCTTCGGCCAGGAAGCGCTTGTTGCGCCAGTCGTAGTCCCACTCGCAGCCATAGTCCTTGTTGCTGTAGAGCAGGCCCAGCCGACCATCGACCTCGATGCCCTTCAGATAGTCGTGCACCAGGTCGTCGCCCCAGCCGTTGAGTTCGAAGCTGGTGGCGGGCGGACCGTCCGGGAAGCGGAAGAAACTGCGGTACAGCGCGTGGCTGTTGGGCAGTTTCTGCAATGCCTTCGGACCGAACAGGCGGCCCATCTGTGCCTCGAACGAGGTGGCGAACAGCCCGTCGATGTCATGGTTGCAGTCATCGACGAAGACGAAGCCGCCATTTCGCACGTAGCGCACGAAGTTCTGCCGTTCGGCGGCGTTGAACTCCACCAGCGTGTGCCCGGCCAGGTAGCAGAACGGCGCTTCCAGCATGCGCGGGTCGGCCAGGGCCACCACGTGTTCCTGCGGGTCCACGCGCAGCGATGTGTAGTCGATCAGCGAGGTGATCAGGTTGGATGGCATGCGCGCGTCCACGTCCCAGTCACCGGAGTCGTACTGCAGGCGGGTGAACCAGAAGTCATAGCGCGAACTGCGCGGGCCTGCCTGTGCCCAGGCCGGCAGCGCCGCCGCCGAAGCGGCAGCGGCCAACCAGCGCAGGCAGGCCCGGCGATCCATCAGACCGCGTCGGACAGCGAGGTGAAGGTGAAATCGCGCAGCTTCATCGGCGGGATCATCATCACGTAGCTGGATTCATCACCGGCCACCCGCACCGGCTTGCCCAGCTCTTCGATGTTGTTGAGCATGATCACCGGCGACTCGTTGAAGCGGAAGTTCTTCACCGGGTACTTGATCTGGCCGTTCTCGATGTAGAAGGTGCCGTCGCGGGTCAGGCCGGTCAGCAGCACGGTCTGCGGATCGACCATGCGGATGTACCAGGTACGCGTGACCAGGATGCCCTTCTGGGTGCCGCGCACCAGCTCGGCGGTGCTCTTGTCGCCACCGCTCATCAGCAGGTTGCCCGGCGAGGCCTTGGCGGTCTTGCCCTGCTTCTGCGCCCAGAAGCGCGAGTAGTCCAGATTGGCGATCCTGCCGTTCTCGATGATGGCCATGCGTTCGCGCGGCAGCCCTTCGTTGTCCCACGGCAGCACCGGTGCATCCGGATGCCACGGGTCGGCGATCATGGTCACGCGCGGATCGTAGACCTGCTCGCCCAGCTTGTTGCCGCCGCCCTTCTTCGACAGGAAGCTGCGGCCTTCATCGGCCGAGCGTGCACTGAAGAAATTCATCATGAAGCTGATCAGGCCTGCCGCTGCGGCCGGCTCCAGGATGACCGTGTACTTGCCCGGTTCCAGTGCCTTGGCTTCGGCCGATTCGGTGGCCTTGCGCATGGCGATGCGGATGTCCTGGTCAGCCTTGAAGTCCGCCGCGTCCTTCAGGTTGCGGCCGACCCAGCCCGAACCGCGGCCATCTTCGGTGCGCACAGTGCAGGTGTAATCGAAGTTGGTGGTGCGCTGGTAAGCGAAGTTGCCGTTGCTGTTGGCGGTGGCCTGGAAGCCCTGGCCGTCCTCCAGGAAGCCGGCGGCGACCAGGCCGTGGCCGCGGCACGGGGCGATCGAATCGGCAGCAACCTTGGCACGGAAGGCCGGATCGATCGCGGCGGTGGATTCGCTGAAGGTCGGGCTGGCGCGGTAGCTCTGCTTGCCGATGGCCGGCATGAACTCCGGGTTCTCCGGGGCCAGGCGGGCCAGGTCTTCGGCACGGCGTACCACGCGTTCCAGCGCGGCGTCGTCGAACTCGTTGATCGAGGCAGTGCCGACGCGCTTGCCGAAGGCGACGGTGACCGCCAGTTCGGTGTTGTCGACGATGCCGCTGGTGGAGACATTGTTCAGCGCGAAACGGATGTTGCCGCTGATTGCACCGGCCAGCACGGCGGTGCACTCGTCGGCCTTGGACAGGGCGATGACCTTGTCGAGGATGGCCTTGGCCTGGGCTTCGGTGAAGATACTCATGTGTAAGGGCTCCTGACCGGTCAGCCGAGGCTGCGTGCGGTGTTGATGACGTTGATGCCGTTGAAGCGCGCGGTGGACGAGCCGTGCGAGACCGCCGAGACCTGTCCCGGCTGGCCCTTGCCGTCGAAGAACGAACCGCCCAGGCGGTAGTCGCGCTCGTCGGCCACGGCGGTACAGGCGTTCCAGAATTCCGGCGTGCGGATCTGGTAGGCCACGTCTTCCAGCATGCGGGTGATCTGGCCGTTCTTGATCTCGTAGAACAGCTGGCCGCCGAACTGCGCGTTGTAGCGCTGCTGGTCGATCGAGAACGAACCGTCACCGATGATGTAGATGCCGTTCTCCACGTCCTTGATCAGGTCCGGCACGCTCAGCGGCTTCTTGCCCGGTGCCATCGACACGTTGGCCATGCGCTGGAACTGCACGCTGGACCACGAGTCGGCATAGCAGCAGCCGTCGGACTCGGTCTTGCCGAGGATGTGGGCCTGGTCGCGGATGGTCTGGTAGTCCACCAGCTTGCCGTTGCTGATCAGGTCCCAGCGCTTGCACTTCACGCCTTCGTCGTCGTATGCCACTGCGCCGAGGCTGCCTGGCTGGGTCTTGTCGGCGAAGATGTTGACCAGCTCGCTGCCATACTGGAAACGCTGTTCGCGCTTGTCCAGGGTGGCGAAGCTGGTGCCGGCGTAGTTGGCTTCGTAGCCGAGCACGCGGTCCAGTTCCAGCGGGTGCCCAATCGACTCGTGGATGGTCAGCCAGGTGTGCGACGGGTCGAGCACCAGGTCGTACTTGCCCGGCTTCACCGACGGTGCTTTCAGCTTTTCCTGCGCCTGCCGGGCGGCGGCGATGGCGTCTTCCTTCATGTCGTAGGAAGAACTGTAGTTGACCACGCCATTCGGGCTGACCACCTTGCCCGCGGCGGCGCCGTCCAGGTATTCGTAGCCCAGGCCCATCGGCGAGGACAGGCCCGATCGGGTGCGGAACTTGCCGCTGCTCTTGTCGATGGCGGTGACCGTCATCGGCGCCCAGATGCGGTGCACGTCCTGGTCGATGTAGGAGCCATCGGTGGAGGCGAAGTACTTCTGCTCGTTGACCAGGAACAGCATCGAGTTGACGAAGCTGGCACCGGCGCCCATTGCGGCGGCGTTGACGTCCAGCAGCAGGCCGACCTTGTCCTTGATCGGCACCTCCATCGCATTCTTGTGGATCGGCGTGCGCCAGCTCACCTCACCCACGCCCGGTGCCTTGGCCAGCTGCACCGGTGCGGTCTGCACGCCGGCATTGGCCTTGGCGATCGCGGCCGCCTGCTGCGCCGCCTTGGCCACGTCGGCGGTGCCCAGCGCATTGGTGGCGGCAAAGCCCCACGCACCATTGACGATCACGCGGATGCCCACGCCGGTGGACTCGGTGTTCACCACGTTCTGCACTTTGTCTTCGCGGGTGATCACGAACTGCCGCAGGTAGCGGCCGATGCGCACGTCGCAGTAGGTGGCACCGGCCTGGCGGGCGGCAGCCAGCGCCGCATCGGCCAGGCGCTTCTTCAGCCCCAGGTCCAGCGTGCTCTGCAGCTGCTCGGCGGCGATCACCTTGCCGAAGAAGGAGGGCATGATCAGCCCGCCCGCGGTAAGCCCGGTCAGGGCCAGGAAGTCACGTCTTTGCAAGGCTGCTCTCCATATCGAAGGATGGGTGGCTCAAGCGCCGAGACTGCGCGCGGTGTTGATGATGTTGATGCCGTTGAAGCGGGTGGTGGACGAACCGTGCGAGACCGCCGAGACCTGGCCAGGCTGGCCCTTGCCGTCGAAGAACGAACCGCCCAGGCGGAAGTCGCGTTCATCGCAGATGGCCGTGCAGGCATTCCAGAATTCCGGCGTGCGGATCTGGTAGGCCGCATCCTCTACCATGCCGGCGATCTTTCCGTCCTTGATCTGGTAGTACAGCTGGCCGCCGAACTGCGCGTTGTAGCGCTGCTGGTCGATCGAATACGAACCGCGGCCGTGGATGTAGATGCCGTTCTCCACGTCCTTGATCATGTCCGCGACGCTGAGCGGTTGCTTGCCCGGCGCCAGCGAGACATTGGCCATGCGCTGGAACTGCACGCTGGACCAGGAATCGGCATAGCTGCAGCCATGCGATGCATCGCGGCCGAGGATGTGGGCTTCATCGCGGGTGGCCTGGTAGTCGACCAGGATGCCGTCGCGCACCAGGTCCCAGCGCTGGGTCTTGACGCCCTCGTCGTCGTAGCCGACCGCACCGAGGCTGCCCGGCTGGGTCTTGTCGGCGAAGAAGGTGACGATGTCGCTGCCCCAGCGGAAACCGGCATCTCGCTTGTCCAGCGTGGCGAAGCTGGTTCCGGCGTAGTTGGCTTCGTAGCCGAGCACGCGGTCCAGCTCCAGCGGGTGGCCGACGTTCTCGTGGATGGTCAGGAACAGGTTGGATGGGTCCAGCACCAGGTCGTACTTGCCGGGCTTTACCGACGGCGCCTTCAGCTTCTCGCGGGCGTGGCGGGCAGCGGCGATGGCGTCCTCGACCGGGTCGTAGGAATCGCGGTAGGCGGTGATGCCACCCGGCAGATGCACCTTGCCGCGCGCATCGCCATCAAGGAACTCATAGCCCATGCCCATCGGCGAGGACAGACCGGCGCGGGTGCGGAACTTGCCGCTGGCCTTGTCGATGGCGGTGGCGGTGAACGGCAGCCAGATGCGGTGGATGTCCTGGTCGATGAACGAGCCATCGCTGGAGGCGAAGTACTTCTGTTCGTTGACCAGGAACAGGGTGGAATTGATGTAGTCGGCACCCGCATTCAGCGCGGCGGCGTTGAGCGCCAGCAGCAGTTCGACCTTGTCCTGGATCGGCACCGCCATTGCGTTCCTGCGGATCGGGGTCTGCCAGCGCACCTCGCCGACCGACGGCGTCGGCGCCAGTTGCACCGGCCGGGTCTGGATGCTGGCGTTGGCGCGGGCGATTGCCGCCGCCTGCTCGACTGCCGCGCGCACGGCGGCCTCGGTCTGCTGATGGGTTGCAGCAAAGCCCCAGGCACCGTTGACGATCACCCGCACGCCCACGCCGGACGATTCTCGGTTGGTCACATTGCCGACCTGGTGCTCGCGGGTGATGACCGACTGGTTGAGGTAGCGGCCGATGCGCACATCGCAGTAGCTGGCCTTGGCCGTGCGTGCGGTGGCCAGCGCGACCTCGGCCAAGCGCCGGCGCTGGGCGGTATCGACCGGCGCCAGCAGCTGCTCGGCGGCGATGGCACGGGAATGCGGCAGCAGCAGGCCGGCCAGGCCCAGGCCGGAAAAAGCCAGGAACTCACGTCGTTGCACAGCGTTTCTCTCTCTCGCTTGCGGTCGGCAACGCGCCGGACCGATCACGTCCACTCCTCGACTTTCGCCAGCGCGGCGCAACCGGGCAAGTGACTGCAGTCATGGTTGGGGAGGGTTTCGGCAGGGCTTGCAGCCCTGCACCTGCTCAATGCAACGGCAACGGCCAAAGCCAGAGCCAGAGCCAGAGCCAGAGCCAGAGCCAAAGCCAGAGCCAGAGCGGCATTCCGTGGGTGGGCGGGGCGGTGTCGGATTGCGGGGACGCCGTGAATCCGTCCATGGAGGCTTGGCAGCCGCATCCATGCGGCTGACACCCCGCAATCCGACACCGCCCCAGCTCTGACAGATTCCTGCGGCTGTTGGTAGGTGTCGACCTTGGTCGACACGATTTTTCTGTCAGATATCGAAATGAATCCGGGGTCAGATCCGTTTTCCTGCGGAAAACGGATCTGACCCCAAGAGCCGTTCCAACAGATCGCTGGAAACTGTCGAAGGCGGGGTGGGTCCGGCTGCGGGCTTGGCTGCGGCATGGATGCCGCGGCCAAGCCCCCAAGGACGGGTTTACGGCGTCCCCCGCAACCGGACCAACCCTGCCATCCCACGGAATGCCAGCTTTTGACGTTGCTCTGGCTCTGGCTCTGGCTCCGGCGGGTGCAGGGCTGCAAGCCCTGCAGACACCCCCTCGTGCACAATGGGGCCGACCCCGCCTGGACACCGTCCTGATGTCGAGCAAGCCGTATTCAGAAGCCTGCGAGCGCAACCGCGAACCCATCGCCACCGCACTCGACCCGTGGATGGGCGACCGCCATCGGGTGCTGGAGATCGGCAGTGGTACCGGCCAGCACGCAGCCTTCTTCGCCGAGCGCTGGCCATGGCTGCGCTGGCAGCCCAGCGACCATCCGGACCATCTGCCCGGCATCGAAGCCTGGCGTGCGGAGGCCGCGCTGCTGAACCTGCTGCCGCCGGTGGCGCTGCAGGTGGAGCTGCCACCGGCAACGGGCCTGGACCTTCCAGAAAGCAGCACGTTCGACGCCGCATTCAGCGCCAACACGCTGCACATCATGGGCTGGGAGTACGTGCAGGTGCTGTTCGGCGCGCTGCCGCCACTGTTGCGTCACGGTGCGCTGCTGGCGATCTACGGTCCGTTCAACTATGGCGGCCGCTATACCAGTGACAGCAATGCGCAGTTCGATGCCTGGCTGAAGGCGCGCGACCCGCGCAGCGGTATCCGTGACAGCGAAGCGGTGCAGGCGCTGGCGGCGGACAACGGGTTTACCCGGTTGGGTGACGTGGCGATGCCGGCCAATAACCGGCTATTGCTGTGGCGGTTGGGGTGAACCACCGGCAGTGCCGGCCGTTGGCCGGCAACCGATTGCCAGGAAGATGCCGGCCAGCGGCCGGCACCACCTTCAGGCCACCTGCACGATATGCAGCGCCTTCGGATTGCGCCACTGCGCCAGCAGGGCCGCTTCGCGCGCCTTGGCCTGCTCGAAATGCGCTTCCTTGACATGGCCGAAGCCGCGGATGTGCTCGGGAATGCTGGCAATCTCCACCGCCAGCGACAGACGGTCATCCTCCAGCCCGTCCAGCAGCATCTGCACCGTCGCCTCGTAATCAGCAATCAGCTTGCGCTCCATGCGGCGCTCCTCGGTGCGTCCGAACACATCGAAGCGGCCGCCACGCAGGAACTTCAGCTTCGCCAACAGACCGAAGACCTTGAACATCCACGGGCCGTATTCCTTCTTCAACAGCCGTCCCTGCTCGTCCTTCTTCGCGAACAGCGGCGGTGCCAGATGGAAGCGCAGCTGGTAGTCGCCCTCGAACTGCTGCTGCAGGCGGCGCTGGAAGTCACCGCTGGTGTACAGGCGCGCCACTTCGTACTCGTCCTTGTAGGCCATCAGCTTGAACAGGTAGCGCGCCACGGTCTCGGTCAGCGCAGTGGAACCGCCGATGCGGTCGGCTTCGGTGGCGCGTACGCGCGCTACCAGGTCACGGTAGCGCTTGGCGTAGGCGGCATCCTGGTACTCGACCAGGAACGCGGCGCGGCGCTCGATCATTTCATCCAGCGAGCGCGACAGGCGGGCGTCGTCCAGCGGCAGGAACGCCACGTCGCCACCGTGCGAGGGCAGGCCACGCAGTTCGCGTTCGTCGCCGGTGTTGCGCGGTGCCGCAGTGGCACCCCATTCATTGCCCTCCCACTCGCCTGGCGGCAGCGGATGCAGCGGGCCCGGGGTGGATTCGGTATCGGTATGGCGGTTGCGCACCAGGCCGGCCGCCTGCTGCACGGCCTGCGGATCGACCACGGCCAGGCGGCCCCAGGCGAAGGCCTGCTGGTTCATCGCCACGGCGGCGCCATTGAGCTCGATGGCGCGCATCAGTGAATCGAACGACAGCGGCACCAGGCCCTGCTGCCAGGCGTAGCCGAGGATGAACAGGTTGGCGGCAATGGCATCGCCCAGCAGCGCGGTGGCCAGCTGGGTGGCATCGAGCAGCAGCGGCTCCTGGCCGCCCAGTGCCACGCGCACGCCGGCGATGATGTCGGCGGCGGGGAACTGCATGTCCGGGCGGGTGGTGAAGGTGCCCGGCATCGCTTCGTAGGTGTTCAGCACCACCTGCGAACGGCCGGCACGCACCTTCGACAGTGCCCAGTAGTCATTGACCACCACCATGTCGCAGCCCAGCACCAGGTCGGCCTCGCCAGCGGCGATACGCACGGCATGGATGTCTTCAGGGCGACGGGCAATGCGGATATGCGTGGTCACCGCGCCGCCCTTCTGCGCCAGGCCGGTCTGGTCGAGCACGGTTGCACCCTTGCCTTCCAGGTGGCCGGCCATGCCCAGCAGCGCACCGATGGTCACCACGCCGGTACCGCCGACGCCGGTGATCAGGATGTTCCAGGGCTGTTCCAGGCTGCCGCGGAGGGTCGGCGCCGGCAGGTTGTCCAGCAGCGTGGACGCATCGCGCTTGCTGCCTTTGCGCGGCTGGCCACCGTGCACGGTGACGAAGCTGGGGCAGAAGCCGTTCACGCAGGAATAGTCCTTGTTGCAGTTGGACTGGTCGATCTCGCGCTTGCGCCCGAACTCGGTTTCCTTCGGCAGCACCGACACGCAGAAGCTCTTCTTCCCGCAGTCACCGCAGCCTTCGCAGACCAGCGAGTTGATCATCACCCGCTTCTGCGGGTCTTCCAGCTTGCCTCGCTTGCGGCGGCGACGCTTCTCGGTGGCGCAGGTCTGTTCGTAGATCAGGATCGACACACCCTTTACTTCGCGCAGGCGCTTCTGCACTTCGTCCAGTTCGCTGCGGTCATGGAACTCGACGTCGCTGGGGAAGTGCTCGCGCTGGCCGGTCCACTTGCCGATGTTGTCCGACAGCACCACGATGGTGTGGATGCCTTCGGCGCGCATCTGCTTTGCAATGTCCGGCACGCTCAGCGGACCGTCCACCGGCTGGCCGCCGGTCATCGCCACCGCATCGTTGTAGAGGATCTTGTAGGTGATGTTGACGCCGGCGGCGACCGCCTGGCGGATCGCCAGCGAGCCGCTGTGGAAGTAGGTGCCGTCGCCGAGGTTCTGGAACACGTGCGGGGTATCGGTGAACGGCGCCTGCCCGGCCCAGGTCACGCCTTCGCCGCCCATGTGGGTGAAGGTGTCGGTGCTGCGGTCCATCCAGGTCACCATGTAATGGCAACCAATGCCGGCCAGCGCACGCGAGCCTTCCGGCACGTTGGTGGAGGTGTTGTGCGGGCAGCCCGAGCAGTAATGCGGTACGCGCGGGAAGCTGGCGCGCGGCAACGCAAGCTCGGCTTCCTTCTCCTGCATCCACTGCAGCCGCTGCTCGATCGATGCGTTGTTGAAGAACTTCTGGATGCGGCGGCCGATCACGCCGGCGATGGTGGCCGGGGTCAGCTCGCCGGTGGACGGCAGGATCCATTCGCCAGTCTCGTCATACTTGCCGACGATGGACGGGCGCTGGCCCCAGCTGGCCGGCCAGTTGAAGAACTGTTCCTTCATCTGACGCTCGATGAAGGCACGCTTTTCCTCCACCACGATGATGTCTTCCAGGCCCTGCGCGAAGCGCGCGATGCCCTGCGGCTCCAGCGGCCAGGTCATGCCGACCTTGTACACGCGGATGCCGATGTCGGCGCAGGCGGCTTCGTCCAGGCCCAGGTATTCCAGCGCCTGCAGCACGTCCAGGTAGCTCTTGCCGGTGGTGACGATGCCCAGCCGCGCGCGCGGCGCGTCCATCACCACCTTGTCGATGCCGTTGGCGCGGGCGAACGCCTGTGCGGCCTTCACCGCATAGCGGTGCAGGCGCATTTCCTGGTCCAGCGGCGGGTCCGGCCAGCGGATGTTGAGCCCGCCGGTCGGCATCTCGAAGTCTTCCGGCAGCACGATGCGGCGCGCCATCGGGTCGACCTCGACCGAGGCCGACGATTCGACTGTCTCGGCGATCGTCTTGAAGCCGACCCAGCGCCCGGTATAGCGGCTCATCGCCCAGCCCAGCAGGCCCATGTCGAGGATGTCCTGCACACCGGCCGGATTCAGTACCGGCATCATCGCGCTGACGAACTCGTCCTCGCTGCCATGCGGCAGGGTTGAACTGCGGCAGGCATGGTCATCGGCGGCCAGTGCCAGCACCCCGCCGTAGCGCGAGGTGCCGGCGGCATTGGCGTGCTTGAACACGTCGCCGCAGCGGTCCACGCCCGGGCCCTTGCCGTACCACATGCCGAACACGCCCTGCACGTTGGCGCCGGGGAACAGGTTGGTCTGCTGGGTGCCCCACACCATGGTGGCGCCCAGGTCCTCGTTCAGGCCGGGGGTGAACTTCACCTTGGCCGCGTCGAGGTGTTTGCGTGCGCGCCACAGCTCCAGGTCGAAGCCGCCCAGCGGGCTGCCGCGGTAGCCGCTGACGAAGCCGGCGCTGTCGATGCCTTCGTGTGCGTCGCGCAGCCGCTGCATCAGCGGCAGCTTCACCAGCGCCTGCACGCCACTCAGATAGATCCGCCCCTCGTTGCGGGTGTACTTGTGGTCGAGCGTGTAGTCACGGTCGATCAGGTCGGTGGAGGAGGGCGACGTGAGTTGCGCGGTACTGGTCATGGCTGGCCCGGTCAGGATCGGCTGGCACCGGCCGCGTGCAGGCACGCGACGGGAAAGGCGCGAATTGTAGCAGCGAGGCCCGGCCGCCCCGGCACTCGCGCCGGCGGCCATGCTGGGGTTAGGATCGGGGAGAGAGAGAGGGGGCTGCGGTTGCGGCCTGGGGAGAAGGGATGTCAGTTGCAGGAAAGATCCTGGGCAGCATGTTGCTGGTCTCGGGAACGGCCCCGGTGTGGGCCGCGCCGGCGGTGCCGGCACCACAGGAGTTCTATTTCGACAGCGATGCGGCCGCCGTGCCCATGATCGTGGTCCAGTCCGACGGGGATGAGCTGGTGGCGCAGCTGCTCAAGCAGCGCGAGCGCGGCCGGCGGACCGTGGAGGCCACCGTGCAGCTGGCGTCGGTGGCCATTGCCCAGGGCCGTACCGAACTGGGTGAACAGCTGTATCGCGAAGCGCTGAAGGATGCGCCGGTGCAGGGCAGCCTGGGCCGTGGCGTGCGCTGGAACTACGGCTGGGACCTGCTGCGTCAGGGCCAGCCCGAAGCCGCCCTGGAGCAATGGCAGGCCGCTGCCGGTGGTTCGCTGAGCAAGCCGGGCTGGTTGCCACCGACCTATGCGCTGGCGCTGTGGCGGGCCGGGCAGAAGCAGGAGGCGGTGCAGTGGTATGCCGCCGCAGTGCGTACCGAGCCGACGCAATGGAGCGACAGCAGCCGCTATGCGCAGTTGCTGCCGTTGTGGCGCGACGACGAGCGTGCCTCGCTGGCCGAAGTGCAGCAGGCCTGGGCGGCCGCGCCGCCGGCCTGGCCCTGAGGGAGGGGGTTGCGCCGGGTTGCACCCGGCACCCGCAGAGGCAACAGCCGAAGCAACAGCAACAGCGGGCAATCCGCGGGATGGCGGGGTGGTGTGGGTTGGCAGGACACGCCGTAAACCCCGCTCCGCGGCCCGGCCCAGCCGCTGGAGGCTGGGCGTTCGGGCGCTTGCGAAGCAGTGCTTCGCAAGCAAAGCGCCCTCACCCATGGGGGCTCGATGGCGCCATCCATGGCGCCATCGGTCCTGCAGCCCCAGACCGCGTCGACCCCGACAGGTTATCGGCGGCGGTGGGTAGATCCACGCCATGCGTGGATGAATCCGCATCGGAATCAACTATTCGATATCTGATCGAAATGCAGCCGAGCGTGGGCTCGGCTCTACAGAAAGCGGCCAGCCGACCGGCTTTTGCTTTTGATCATCTTTTTTCTTCTCCGTGGCGGACGCCCCCGGAAACTGTCAGGGGGCGGGTGGGTAGGCTGCGCAGGGGCGTGAGCCGCATGGATGCGGCGACCGAGCTTACAGGGACGTACTTGCAGCGCCCCCTGCGCAGCCTACCCACCCGGCCAACCACGACTGTCGCTTTGAGCGACCAACCACGAGGGGCTGCGCCGTTCGCGGGAAACCTCAATCGTCCGCGGAAACCGTCCGCCCCGACGCCCACGCGCGCAAGGCCTCGACCTGCTCGGCCATCAGCACCGACAGCGGCCTCGTCGCGCGGATCTCGTTCATCAGCAGCTCGGTGTCCAGCGGCCGGCCTTCGGCGTGCGCTGCGTACAGTCCGGCCACGATCGCCTGCTCGATCTCCGCGCCGGAGAAACCATTCGCCGCGGCCGCCAACGCCGGCAGTGCAAAGTCGTCCCCATTGAGCTGGCGTCGCCCCAGATGCAGCCGCAGCAGTTCCACGCGCACTTCGGGGGTGGGCAGGTCGACGAAGAAGATCTCGTCGAAACGGCCCTTGCGCAGCAGCTCGGCCGGCAGTTCGTGCACCTGGTTGGCGGTGGCGACGATGAAGACCGGCGCCTTGCGTTCGGCCATCCAGGTCAGCAGGTAGCCGAGCACGCGGCGCGATACGCCACCGTCCTCGCCACCACTGGCCAGGCCCTTCTCGATCTCGTCCATCCACAACACGCAGGGCGCCAGCTGCTCGGCCGAGGCCAGCGCCTGGCGCAGGTTGGCCTCGGTCTCGCCGTGGTACTTGTTGTACAGCGCACCCACGTCCAGGCGCAGCAGCGGTACACCGAAGCCGGCGGCGGTGGCCTTGGCCAGCATCGATTTGCCGCAGCCCTGCACGCCCAGCAGCAACATGCCGCGCGGCGGGTCCAGGCCGGCCGGTGCCGAGCCGGCGATGAAGGCCACCCGGCGCTGGCTGATCCAGCGCTTGAGCCGGTTGGCGCCGGCCACGTCGCCGAAGCGTGCGCTGTCGTGCTCGAAGAACAGGTGGCCGCTGCGGTTGAGCAGCTCGAACTTCAGCCGTGCCAGCTGCGGCAGGTCGTCGTCGCGCAGCGCGCCATCGGCGTAGATCAGCTGGCGGGCGATGCGGCGGGCATCGACCAGGCTCAGGCCCTGCAGGTTCTTCAGGATCTTCTTCACCGCCTCGCTGTCGACCTCGACGCGGCGGCCGCCGTGTTCGCGCGCATAGGCGTCGGCCTCCTCGCGCAGCATCTTCAGCAGGGCGTTGGCATCGGGCAGGCGCGGGTTGAAGCGCACCGCCAGTGCTTCCAGCTCGGCCGGCAGCTCGACCTTGGCGCCGATCAGCACCAGCACGTGCGGTTCGCTGTGGCGGCGCTGGATCAGGTCGCGCAGTGCGCGCTGGTGGCTGGCATAGCCCAGGTAGGGGTGGAAATCGAGCAGCAGGTAGACACCGCGCTGATCAGCCTGGCGGATCATCTGCAGCGCGGCGCTGGCATCGGGCGGGCCGACCGGCGGATCCTCGCGGTCCAGGTCGATGCGGCGCAGGCCCTCGGTGATGGACCAGCGGTGCAGGGCCCGCCACACGTGCATCAGCGTCTGCCGGAACAGTTCAACGATGCGCCCCTCATCCTGGGTCTCGATCACGATCAGGGGGGTATTGGCGCGGATCAGTGCGCTCAGGTCCTGCAGTTCGCTCATGCCGGTTCGATCCTTCGGGGGCGCCACGATAGCAAAGGCGATGGCCACGGGTTCAGCACGGCGCTACCTCCCGTCACCACCGCCGGTGTACGCTCGGGGCACGTACCCGGAAGCGAGGCTGGCATGAAGACGATCCTGGTGGCCGGTTCCAAGGGCGGGGTGGGCAAGACCACCGTCGCCACCCACCTGGCCGCGTACGCGGCATTGCAGGGCAAGGCCACGGTGATCGCCGATGCCGACCCGCAGGGCTCCAGCACCCGCTGGGCACAACGGCGTGCCGGGCTGGAAAGCGCGGTGCTCCCCATCGATGTGTATCGGAAGAAGCAGTGGGCGCAGAAGCTGCCCGACGGTACCGATACCGTCATCATTGATGCACCCGCCGGTGCGCTGGCCGACGATATCCCCCATTTCCTGGACGCGGCCGACGCCGTGGTGGTGCCGGTGCTGCCCTCGGCGCTGGATATCGAAGCCATCGTCGGCTTCCTCAACAGCCTGGCCCAGAACCCGCGCGTGCACAGCCGCAAGCTGCCGGTAGGGCTGGTCCTCAACCGCACCAAACCCTGGACCCAGACCTCGCAGCAGGCATTGCAGATGCTGGCCGAATGGCCGTACCCGGTGGTCGCGCAGCTGCGTGACAGCCAGAGCTACGTGGTCATGACCGGCCTGGGCCGCAGCCTGTTCGACTATCGCTCCGCCCAGGTGCGCGAACACCAGGCGGACTGGGAACCGCTGCTGTCCTGGCTCAAGCTTTGATGCCTGCCTCACTTCTCCTGCTGCATCCTCTTCTCCATGGAAACCCGCGATGCGTGAACTGATCCTGCTGCGCCATGCCCATGCCGAACCCGCCGTTTCCGGCCAGGCCGACCTCGACCGGCCGCTGTCGCCGGTGGGGCTGGCCGAAGCTGAAGCCGCCGGCAAGTGGTTGAAGGAAAACAACCTGCTGCCGGACTGCGTGCTGTGCTCGCCGTCGCGACGTACCCGTGAGACCCTGGAAGCGGTGATGACGGCCATCGGCTATGTCGAGAAGCGCCTGGAAGACCGGATCTACGAAGCCACCCCGGGCACCCTGGCGGCGCTGGTGGACGAACGTCGCGACCTGGACCGGGTGCTGATCGTGGGCCACAACCCGGGCCTGGAGCAGCTGGTGGCCCTGATGACCGACGGCACCAGCAGCGACTACCGGGGCATGCCGCCGGGCGGCGTGGCCGTCCTCGGCTTCCCGCGCGAGGTCTCGATCGAGCCGGGCGTGGCCAGCCTGAACGCGTTCTGGTGGCCGTGATCCGATGAGCCAGGCGCGGCGCAGCCGCTTCCTGCTGCCCGCGTTGCTGGCGCTTGGCCCGGCCTGGGCGGCTGTGCCCCCACCAACCCCGTTGCCGCCGGTGTCCGCCGAAGCGCCGCGGGTACTGCGCCTGGATACCCAGCGCTCGCGGATCGGTTTCGAGGTGCGGACCCGTTTCGGCCAGCGCATCGAAGGCGTATTCCCGCACTTCGAGGGGCGCATCGAGATCCTGTCCGACGGGCGCCACCAGGTGCACCTGAAGATGTTCACCCGTTCGGTGGAGATCCCTGGCAAGGCGCGCTACACCGGCTGGATGCGCGGCGAAGAGTTCTTCGATGCAGGGCGCCATCCGGTGGTCGAGTTCGACTCGCTGCCGTACTGGCCGGAGACGGTGGAACAGGGGGGCGACATCAACGGCCGGCTGACCCTGCGCGGCGTCAGCCATCCCGAGTCGCTGCGGGTCGAGAAGGCGGAGTGCGCCCGACCCGGCTATGATTGCGATGTCGTCAGCCGCGGTACCGTGCAGCGAGGCCGGTATGGAATGGACAGCTGGCAGCTAGCCCTGAGTGACCGAGTGACCTTCGTATTGCGTGCGCGCCTGAGCGAGGCGCCGAAACCGTGAACCTCCTGCTGCGTTTACTGGCGCTGGCAACGGTGTTGCTGGGCAGCGGTTGTGCATCGCTTTCGCATGCCGAGCGCGACCGCGCCGAAGCGATCGCCGTGCAGGCGCGCTCGACCGTGGTCGGCTGCCAGCGCGCCGACCGCTGCGCGCAGGACTCACCGCTGCGTGCGCTGGCCGGCCGGGCGTTCACCGAATCCACCCCGGAACAGCCGCGCCACTACGCCACCCTGCTCGACGAGGGCGAAGGTGCGCTGGTGGCGCGCCTGAACCTGCTGCGCAGCGCCACCCGCAGCATCGACCTGCAGACCTACATCTTCGACAAGGACGACAGCGCCCGGCTGGTCATCGACGAGCTGCTGGCTGCATCGCGGCGCGGGGTGAAGGTGCGCGTGCTGATCGATCAGCTCTCGGCGATCTCCGACCTGCAGATCCTCGGCGCGCTGTCCAGCGCGCACCAGAACTTCCAGCTGCGGGTCTACAACCCGACCTTCGGCAAGGCCCGGCTGAACTACTTCGACTATGCCGGCAGCGTGCTGTGCTGCTTCCGCCGCTTCAACCAGCGCATGCACAACAAGCTGCTGGTGATCGACGATGCGATCGGCGTGGTCGGTGGCCGCAACTACCAGGACGACTATTACGACTGGGACCGCGAGTACAACTTCCGCGACCGCGACGTGCTGATCGCCGGCCCGGAGGCGCGGGCGATGGCCGCCAACTTCGATGCCTTCTGGCATGCCAGGCGCAGCGTGCCGGCCGAGCGCCTGAACGATGTCGGCCGCACCCTGCTGCGCGAGGGCGTGCCGACCCTGCCGCCGGCCAGCTTCCGCCGCCCCGAGCGGGTGCAGCGGGTCAGTGCCGAAGCCAATGACATGGACTTCGTCAGCCGTTCCTTCGTCGATACCGCGTTGCCGGTGGCCTCGGTGCGCTATGTCGCCGACCTGCCACGCAAGCACCGGCGCGAGAAGGCCGATGCGCCACTGGCGGGCCAGCACGTGACCGAGCCGCAGCTGGATGCGCTGATCGCCGGCGCGCAGGAGGAGGTGATCCTGCAGACGCCGTACCTGGTGTTGTCCAAGCCGGCGCAGAAGCTGTTCCGCGAGCTGCGCAAGCGCCCGCAGCCGCCGCGGGTGGTGGTGTCCAGCAACAGCCTGGCGGCCACCGACAACCCGATCGTGTATGCGCTGTCGTACAAGTACAAGCGGCGCAACATGCGCGAACTGGGCTTCAACATCTTCGAATACAAGCCGTTCCCGCTGGATGCACCGGTCGACTACCGCAACCTGTTGCCAGATCCGATCGCCGCGCCCGGAGGTGACGACGACGGCGGGCGCAATCCGCTGATTGGCGGCAGCGCCGCGGGCAGCAATGCCGGCGACAGCCGCGATCGCGATGAGCATCCGGCACCCACCGGCAAGCAGGGGCCGGTGAACCACCCGCGCACCGGCAGTGCCTACCAGAACGCGCGCGAGCGCCGCCGCGCGGCCGGCAGCGAGGTCGAGACCCGCCTGCTGCGCACCGAGACCCGGCCCTCCTTCCTGGGCAGCAAGGCGGTCAACAAGCCGTTGCCGGTCACCCGCAAGGGCGCGCGCATGGGCCTGCATGCCAAGTCGCTGGTGGTCGACCGCCGCATCGGCGTGGTCGGCACCCACAACTTCGATCCGCGCAGCGAGAACTACAACACCGAAGGTGCGGTGATCATCGACGACCCGGCCTTCGCCGAGCAGCTGGCCGAGAGCATCCTGCGCGATACCCACCCGCAGAACTCGTGGACGGTGGCGCCGCGGGCCAAGCCGCCGGTGCTGTCCGGGCTCAACTACAGCGTCGGCAAGGCCTCCGAGGCACTGCCGATCCTCGACTTCTGGCCGTGGCGCTATGCCACCGACTACGAGTTCAAGCCCGGCCCGGACTGCCCGCAGCCGCTGCCCCGGCAGGACCCGGACTTCCACCGCTGCTATGTCGCCGTGGGCGATTTCCCCGAGGTCAATGTCGGCCCGAAATGGCTGCTGGTCCGAATGCTGACCGCATTCGGCGCCGGCCTCGTTCCCATCCTCTGAAGGTGCCCGCATGACCCTGGTGTTCCGCGAAGCCGTTTCCCTCGAGCAGCTCAACACGCTCAGCCGCAACACCGCGATCGAGTCGCTGGGCATCGTCTTCAGCGCGGCCGGCGACGATTGGCTGCAGGCCACCATGCCGGTGGACGAGCGCACCCGCCAGCCCTACGGCATCCTGCATGGCGGCGCGTCGGTGGTGCTGGCCGAGACCCTGGGCAGCAGCGCCGGCAACCTGTGCGTGGATACGGCCAAACAGATCTGCGTAGGGCTGGAGATCAACGCCAACCATGTACGCGCCGTTCGCTCGGGCACCGTGACCGGCACCGCACGTGCACTGCACGTCGGCCGCAGCACCCAGCTGTGGGAGATCCGCATCGAGGACGAGCAGGGCCGCCTGGTGTGCATCTCGCGGCTGACCCTGGCGGTGGTGGCGGCCGGCCACGGCTGAGCCCCGGACGGCCGGTGACGGCAGCGGAACCCAGCGTTCCCCGCCGATTGCCCCGGTTGATGGGTGTTATGGCCTAAATCGGCTGGCAGCGATGACGGCCCTCCGGTATCGTGCGCGGATGACTTCCCCCACTCCGGCCCCCCGCGGCGGCGTGGCGCGTGTGTGCCGTTACCTGTACCGCGTACCGCTGCTGTTGGTCCACATCATCGTGTTCCTGCCGCTCATCCTGATCGGCATGCTTCGGCCGTGGGGCGAACTGCGCGCGGGCGAGGCGACCCTGGGGGCCAAAGTGGTCAACTGGTGGCAGGGCGGGCTGATGTGGATCTTCGGCTTCCGCCTGGTGCAGATCGGCACGCCGCTGCCCGGCGCCGTGCTGTTCGTCGCCAACCACGTCAGCTGGGTCGACATCTGCATCCTGCACAGCCAGCGCATGATGGGCTTTGTCGCCAAGCGCGAGATCGCCAGCTGGCCGCTGGTCGGCTGGCTGGCCGCGCGTGGCCAGACCATCTTCCACCAGCGCGGCAACACCGAATCGCTCGGTGGCGTGATGCAGGTGATGGCTGACCGCCTGCGCGAAGGCAAGGCGGTGGGCGTGTTCCCGGAAGGGCGCACCCGCGGCGGCCACGAAGTAGGCCCGTTCCATGCCCGCATCTTCCAGGCCGCGGTTGAAACCGGCGTGCCGGTGCAGCCGGTGGCACTGGTGTACGGGCTCAAGGGCGATGCGCAGACCATTGTCGCGTTCGGCCCCGGCGAGAGTTTCTTCGCCAATTTCCTGCGCCTGCTCGGTGAGCCGGCGCGGCGTGCAGAAGTGCACTTCCTGACACCGATCGGTGCGCAGGACCTGGAAGGCCGTCGGCGCATCGCGGAGACGTCGCGCGCGCGCATCGTGGCGGCCATGAGCACCGAGTGAGGGTGCGGTGGCCCTGATCCCGCTACCCGTCCTGGACGCCGGCACGCCGACGTTGCACGCGGCTGACTACCAGCCGCCGCGCTGGCTGCGCAACCCGCACCTGCAATCGATGCTCAGCTCCAGCCGCATGCGCCTGCAGCGCGGCCTGCTGCTGCTGGCCGCGACCGGCGCGATCAGCGAAGAACTGATCCTCGACGGCGGTGATGGCGTGCGCCTGCAAGGCTGGCACAGCCACATCGAAGGCCGCGAACCCAAAGGCATGGCCCTGCTGCTGCACGGCTGGGAAGGCAGCGCCGAATCCAGCTACATGCGCATGGCGGCCGCGCGCATGCTCGAACAGGGCTTCGACGTGGTGCGGCTGAATTTCCGCGACCACGGCAATACCCATCATCTCAACCCTGGCATCTTCCACTCCAACCTGATCGACGAAGTGGTGCATGCCGCGGGCGATATCGCCCAGCGCTGGCCGCAGTTGCCGCTGGTGGCCGCCGGTTACTCGCTGGGCGGCAACTTCGTGCTGCGCCTGGCCCTGCGCGCGCCAGCGGCCGGCGTGCCGCTGCTGCGCGTGGCCTCGGTATGCCCGGTGTTGGACCCGGCGCTGACCATGGAGAGCATCGAGAACGGCCCGGCGATGTACGACTGGTACTTCCGCCGCAAGTGGGCCGGTTCGCTGCGGCGCAAGCGCGACCTGTTCCCCGAACTGAGCGACTGCGACGACCGCGTACTGAAACTGGACATCCGCGCGCTGACCGCCTGGCTGGTCGAGCGCCACACCAGTTTCGGTTCGTTGCAGGCCTATTTCGATGGCTACTCGATTGCCGGTGATCGCCTGTCCACGTTGCAGGTGCCGGCCGACATCCTGATGGCGCAGGACGACCCGGTGATCCCCTACGCGACCTTCAGCGACTGGCAGCTGCCGCACCAGGCGCATCTGGAAACCGCCAGCTGGGGCGGACACTGTGGCTTCCTGGAAAACTGGCGCGGTGACGGCTTCTCCGAGCGCTGGGTGGCGCAGCGCCTGCAGCGCGTGCTGCAAGGCTGAACCGGCACGGGCGCGCAGGCCGCTACAATGCGGGTTTGCCCTTGAACCGGACCGCCATGCAAGACCAGATCATCCAAGCGTTGCGCCAGAACGAGGCCGACCGGGCCGTGCAGCTGGCCCAGGCGTGGACCCGTGATGAACCCGGCCAGGCCGAGGCCCACCGCTGGCTGGCGCTTGCGCTGCAGCAGCAGGGCAAGGCCGAGGACGCGATGGAGGCCCTGCAGCAGGCGCTGCAGCTGGCCCCGGACAACGCCCAGCTGCACCTGCAGCACGCCGGCCTGCTGCTGGCCCTGCGCCAGTTCGACGGCGCAGGCGAAGCACTGACGCGCACCACCGGGCTGGACCCGAACGCATTCGCCGCGTACCTGATGCAGGCCCACCTGGCGATCGGTCGCAACGATTTCGATGAAGCGCAGCGCCTGTCCACGCTGGCCTCGCGTGTCGAACCGGACCACCCGGAGCTGCTGACCATCGATGGCATGATCGCGCTGCGCCGCGATGATGCCGATCGCGCGCTGACGCTGCTGTCGGCCGCCAACCAGGCCCTGCCCAACGACATCCGCGTGCTTTACGCACTGGGCTTCGCCTACCTGGGCAAGAACATGCTGGCCTTCGCCGAGCAGGCGTTCCGGCGCGTGCTGGAACTGAACCCGACCATCGCCTCATTGCATGGCCTGGTGGTGCAGCTGGCCATGCGCCAGGGCAACCTGGAAGCTGCGGCAGAGGCGATGCAGATCGCGCTGCAGCAGGAAGGCCTGGATACGCCTTCGATGCGCCGCCTGGCCGGCGAACTGGCACTGCGCAGCGGCCAGCCGCTGCAGGCGCTGGAGCACCTGCTGCCGTTGCTGGAATCGCTGCCTGATGACCGCGACGTGCTGCAGCTGCTGCTGATGTCCTGGCAGCGCCTGGGCCGCGAAGACGAGGCCCGCGCCCGCCTGGATGCAGCCCTGGAGCAGCACCCGCAGCTGCACGACCTGTGGCTGGCACGCCTGGCGGTGGAGGAGGTCGGCAGTGCCACCGCCGCCGCCACGGTCGAGCGCTGGATGGACGCGATGCCGGGCCACCTGCCGGCGCTGGAAGCGCGCCTGCGGCTGCACGACATGGTGGGCGAACACGCCCAGGCCGAAGCGATCGCCGAGCGCATCGTCAGCCTCGAACCGGGCCGCGTCAGCGGCGAAACCCGCCTGGTCGAAGGCCTGCTGCAGCGCGATCCGGCCGCTGCGGTCGCCCGCGTGCAGGCGCTGATCGGCATGGCACCGGAAGGCCACCGCGCCGACCTGCGCACCTGGCTGGGTGAGATCCAGGATCGCGCCGGGCAGCACGAAGATGCGCTGCAGACCTGGCTGGCCCTGCAGGCCGACCAGGCCCCGCAGCGCCTGCCGCTGCCGCCGCAGGCCAAGGCACCGCCGAGCTGGCCGGACAAGGGCGAGATCGACGGCGATGCCACCTCCGCGCCGATCTTCCTGTGGGGCGCGCCAGGGTCGGGCGTGGAGCGCGTGGCGACCGGCCTGGCCGCGGCCAGCCCGGTGCTGCGCAGCGACCGCTATACCTCCAACGCACCCGACGACGCCTTCCAGAACTACCACACGCTGCAGGACCTCGCTTCGGGCGTGCTGACGCCGGAGCGGCTGGTGCAGCGCTGGCGCGAACAGCTGCCGTCGCGCGGCGTGCAGGACGACGCGATCATCGACTGGCTGCTGTGGTGGGACAACGCGCTGCTGTGGGCGCTGCGCCCGCAGTTGCCGCAGGGCCGCCTGCTGGTGGTGCTGCGCGACCCGCGCGACATGCTGCTGGACTGGGTGGCCTATGGTGCCGCCGCGCCGCTGGCGATGACCTCGCTGGCCGAAGCCAGCGAATGGCTGGCGCGCGCGCTGGCCCAGGTCGCCGCTTTGCACGAGGACGATCTGTACCCGCAGGTGCTGCTGCGCATCGACCAGATCGGCAACGATCCGCAGGCGATGGCCGAACTGCTGGGCCGACTGTTCGAGCGGCCGATGCCGCCGGCCGCGCAGCTGGGCGCGCCGCGCTTCCCGCCGGGCCACTGGCGCAACTACCGCGACGTGATGAGCGCCGCCTTCGCCAAGCTCACCCCGATCGCGGTGCGCCTGGGTTACCCGGAAGAGTGAGGACACGCCGATGCAACTGAGCAGCCACAGCCTGACCAACGGTGCACCGATCGACCGCGAATTCGCCGCAGGCGATGCCGCGGGCTTCGCACCGGACCGCAATCCGCACCTGGCCTGGAGCGATGTGCCGGAGGGCACCCGTTCGTTCCTGCTGGTATGCGTCGATCCGGACGTGCCGACCGTGCCGGAGACGGTCGGCCGCACCGACATGAGCGTGCCGCGCGACCAGCCCCGCTGTGATTTCGTGCACTGGGTGATGGCCGATATTCCGGCTTCGGTGCGCGAGATTGCCGCAGGCAGCTGCAGCGACGGCTTCGTGGTGAAGGGCAAGACCACGCCGGCCGGGCCGGCCGGCAGCCGCCAGGGCCTGAACGACTTCACCGGCTGGTTCGCCGGCAACCCGGACATGGCCGGTGACTACCTGGGCTACGACGGCCCCTATCCGCCGTTCAACGACGAGCGCGTGCACCGCTACTTCTTCCGCGTGTTCGCGCTGGACGTGGCATCGCTGCAGCTGCCGGAACGCTTTACCGCCGCCGACGCCTACCGGACCATGCACGGCCACGTGCTGGCCGAAGCGGCACTGCACGGCACCTACACGTTGAATCCGGCGCTGGGCTGAGGCGGCATAACGGGTCGTGCCGGCCGCTGGCCGGCAACGCCCGTGTGCTGCTGCATTCGCCCGTGGCAGCCGGCCAGCGGCCGGCTCTACCGCTGACGAAGACGGGCGACCCTGCGGCCGCCCTTTTCATTCGTCCGTACCGGCTACCGGCGCGAACACCAGCACATCGCCGTGCGCATTGCGCAGCAGCAGGCGGCCACGCTCATCCAGCGCAAGCGTCATCTCTGCGCGTGCATTCACCAGCGTGCCGGCGACACGTTCCTGTTCGGCCACCTCGGCCCGCATGCAAGCGGCTGTGGTGATGATGCCGCCCTCAAGAACCAGCCGGTCACCTTGCAGGTGATAGGTGCTGCTTGACTGGTTGCACAGGTTCAACTCGCTCATGTAGCCGGGTTGGAAGCGCAGCGTGTAGGGCGGTCGACCGCGCACGAACAACGCATCAATGCGCCGGCCCTGCGCGTCGGTGGCGCGCGCGAGTTGCCACGGATGTGCCTCGAGCTGCCCGGTGGTGGGCGTGCTGGCAGCGGCCACATCCGTAGACATGGCCAGCAGCGCGGCAATGATGAGGGCGGGGACGTGCTTCATGCCGATCTCCCTGATGCATGCGGGTAGTGCCGGCCGTTGGCCGGCAACATCCGTGTGTTGGCGGTGCTCCGCAAGGCAGCCGGCCAGCGGCCGGCTCTACCCACCACGAAGAAGGGCGACCTCGCGGCCGCCCTCCTGTGGTTTTACTTCTTCTCGATGGCCGACTCGACCACCATGTCCAGTACATACGCCTGCGACGGCGCATCGGCCGGCGGGTTCTTCACTTCGTAGCGCTTCACGCGCACCACGTTGCGCACGCCGTCTTCGTGGGTGTAGCCCTCGATGTTGCCGTAGAAGTTCTCGAACTTGCCCGGCTCACCCTGCTTCAGGCCCTTGTCGTCGAACTTCACTTCGCGCACCTGCAGGCACTGGTAGTCCGGGATCAGCGGGTGCGAGCACTTCTCGGTCTTCGCGGCCACTTCCAGGAACACGGTTTCGCCGGCGCCGCCGTAGCGGGTTTCAGCGGTCGGTTCCGGGTTGAACACCAGCACGTCGCCCTTGGCGTTGGTCAGGGTCAGCTTGCCATCGGCATCCTGCTCGGCCTTCAGTTCGCCCTGCAGGCGGCTCGACACGGCTTCGTCCAGCGCCATCAGCGCCTTGTCGGTGCAGGCCATCATGGTCGAGGCCATCGCACTGACCGTCAGCTTGCCGTCGGCCAGGGTGTAGCCGCCGCCCATGCGGTTGCAGGTGTTGCTGACCGACAGGCGGCCATCAGCGAAGTCCAGGGTGACCGGCTTGTCTTCGCGGGCGAACAGCGCGTCGATGCGCTTGCCGTCGGCGCCGGTGGCCTGCTGCAGCAGCCAGTGCTGGCTCTGCAGGCGCTGCGCATCCAGGTGCGCCAGCGTCTGCTGGTCCGCTGCCTTGGTCGCGGCCGGGGCCACGTCGTCGCCGCCATTGCCGGCCGGGGCCGGGGTCTGGCTGCAGGCGGCCATCAGGGCCAGCGGGAGGAGCAGGGTGAGCTTGCGGTTCATGGTGATTCTCCTTGGGGAACCGTGGGGAAAACGGGGTGGGCCGGCAATGGGGTTACCGTGCGGCCGGCGCTGTTCAGCTGCCGGAGGGCAACCACAGCAGCAACGCAGCGCCCAGCGCGATGCGGTAGATCGCAAAGGCGGTGAACCGGTGCGACTTGATGTAGCCCATCAGCCACTTCACTACGACGAAGCCGGTGATGGCCGCGGCAAGGAAGGCCACGCCCACCTCGGTCCAGTTCTCGCTGCCCAGCTGCCCGTCCCTGGCCAGTTCCAGGAAGGTGTAGGCGCTGGCGGCGAACATGGTGGGAATGCCAACCAGGAACACGAACTCGGCGGCAGCGGCGCGGCGGCTCAGGCCCAGCAGCATGGCCAGGAAGATCGCCGAGGCCGAGCGCGAGGTACCGGGGAACACGCCCGCCACCACCTGCGCCAGGCCGACGCCGATCGCCACGATCCAGGTCACCTGGTCGCGGTCGGGCAGGCGCGCGGTGTAGGCCTCCACCAGCAGCATCCAGACGCCACCGATGATCAGTGCCCAGGCTACCGGGCTGACCGTCTCCGGCAGCGACCAGCCGGCCTTGCGCACCACCAGGCCGACCACGGCGGTGACCAGGAACGCAGCGCCCAGCTTGAACACGTACTCACGGTTCTCGCGTTGGTTCAAGCCGGTGGCCAGCTGCAGCAGGCGCTGGCGGAACACCAGCACCACGGCCACGATCGCGCCGGCCTGGATGACGATGTTGAAGAAGTCCGAGCGGGCACCCAGCCAGTGCTGGGCGATGAGCAGGTGGCCGGTGCTGGAGATCGGCAGGAATTCGGTCAAGCCTTCGAGGATGCCCAGCAGCAGGGCGGAGAGCAGGTCGGACATGGACGGTGCGGGCACGGGCGGCGGAAGGAAGGAGGTCGAGAGGATAGACGATCCCTGCTGCACCAAACGGGTGCGTCTGATGGCGGGTGCACCGGTTTGGTGCGCACCGTTCTGCACCGGCGCGGAGCAGCCATATTGAAATCAACAACTTGCGGGAATCAAAAAGTTGGCACGGTCATTGCTGTACCTCAGCAGGCATTCATCCCCATCCGAGGTCGTACCGATGTCCGTGGAAAACGTTGAGAAGCTGATCAAGGACAACCAGATCGAGTTCGTCGATCTGCGTTTCGTGGACATGCGTGGCGTCGAGCAGCACGTCACCTTCCCGGTCAGCATCGTCGAACCGTCGCTGTTCGAAGAAGGCAAGATGTTCGACGGCAGCTCGATCGCCGGCTGGAAGGGCATCAACGAATCGGACATGGTGCTGCTGCCGGACCCGTCCAGCGCGTACGTCGATCCGTTCTACGCCGATCCGACCATCGTGATCAGCTGCGACATCCTCGATCCGGCCACCATGCAGGCCTATGGCCGCTGCCCGCGCGGCATCGCCAAGCGTGCCGAGGCCTACCTGAAGTCCTCCGGCATCGCCGAAACCGCGTTTTTCGGCCCGGAGCCGGAGTTCTTCATCTTCGACTCGGTCCGTTTCGCCAACGAAATGGGCAACACCTTCTTCAAGGTCGACTCGGAAGAAGCGGCGTGGAACAGCGGCGCCAAGTATGACGGCGCCAACAGCGGCTACCGTCCGGGCGTGAAGGGCGGCTACTTCCCCGTCCCGCCGACCGACACCCTGCACGACCTGCGCGCGGAAATGTGCAAGACCCTGGAACAGGTCGGCATCGAAGTGGAAGTGCAGCACCACGAAGTGGCCACTGCGGGCCAGTGCGAGATCGGCACCAAGTTCAGCACCCTGGTGCAGAAGGCCGACGAGCTGCTGCGCATGAAGTACGTCATCAAGAACGTCGCGCACCGCAACGGCAAGACCGTCACCTTCATGCCCAAGCCGATCGTCGGCGACAACGGCAGCGGCATGCATGTGCACCAGTCGCTGTCCAAGGGCGGCACCAACCTGTTCTCCGGTGACGGCTACGGTGGCCTGAGCCAGCTGGCGCTGTGGTACATCGGCGGCATCTTCAAGCACGCCAAGGCCATCAATGCCTTCGCCAATTCGGGCACCAACAGCTACAAGCGCCTGGTGCCGGGCTTCGAGGCGCCGGTGATGCTGGCCTATTCGGCCCGCAACCGTTCGGCCTCGTGCCGCATTCCGTGGGTGTCCAACCCGAAGGCGCGCCGCATCGAAATGCGCTTCCCGGATCCGATCCAGTCCGGCTACCTGACCTTCACCGCGCTGATGATGGCCGGCCTGGACGGCATCAAGAACCAGATCGACCCGGGTGCACCGAGCGACAAGGACCTGTACGACCTGCCGCCGGAGGAAGAGAAGCTGATCCCGCAGGTCTGCTCCTCGCTGGACCAGGCGCTGGAAGCGCTGGACAAGGACCGCGAGTTCCTCAAGGCCGGCGGCGTGATGAGCGATGACTTCATCGACGGCTACATCGCGCTGAAGATGCAGGAAGTGACCAAGTTCCGCGCGGCCACCCACCCGCTGGAATACCAGCTGTACTACGCCAGCTGACCGGGCGCGATGGCGGTGGGTCCCCCCTCCCACCCGCCGCCATCGCTTCCGTTCTCGCGGCTGGGGAGCCGCAAGGCGGGCGCAGGCCCGCCGTTGTAGAGCGGGTCGCTGGCCCGCTGCAGTACAGCGGACTGCCGGTCCGCTGAAACAGGGGCAAGAGAGACCGGATACGCGACCAGGGCCGCCCTCCCTCCCGCGTCGGTCGTGCAAGGAGAGAGGCACGGCCGTCCCGGCCCTGTACGTGTCCGGTGCAACAGCCACGGTCATCACCTGATGACCCGTGGTTGCCTGATGCCAACGCGCGCTGGCGCGCTGGCCCCATCCACCCTCGGGACATGCGCATGAAACTGATCTCCGCCATCATCCGACCGTTCAAGCTCGACGAGGTCCGCGAGGCCCTGTCCGATGCAGGCGTGTCGGGCATCACTGTGACCGAAGTGAAAGGTTTCGGTCGCCAGAAGGGCCACACCGAGCTGTATCGCGGCGCCGAGTACGTCGTCGATTTCCTGCCCAAGATCAAGATCGAAACGGTGGTCACCGACGAGCGTGCCGACGCGGTGATCGAAGCGATCCAGTCGTCGGCAGGCACCGGCAAGATCGGTGACGGCAAGATCTTCGTCACCGCCGTCGAACAGGTCATCCGCATCCGCACCGGCGAAATCGGTGCCGACGCGCTGTAACCCCCTTCCGGAGACTCCCCCAATGAAGATGCGCCTTCTCACCGGGTGGCAAGCCCGGTTCCACCTGGTGTGCCTGTTGATGCTGCTCAGCGCGCTGGCCGCCGGTGCGTGGCCGGGCAGCGCCCATGCCCAGGCACAGGTGTCGCCGCTGCCGAGCGAAACCGTGGCGGTGGAGCCGCTGCACGATCCGGCCGCCACCGCCGCTGCGCCGGCCGTGGCCGAAGCGGCCGCCGCCTATGATCGTGGCGACGTCGCCTGGATGCTTACCTCCACGTTGCTGGTGCTGCTGATGGTGGTGCCCGGTCTGGCCCTGTTCTACGGCGGACTGGTGCGTTCGAAGAATGTGCTGTCGGTGCTCAGCCAGATCCTGGTGGTGTTCTCGCTGGTGCTGCTGCTGTGGGTGGCCTACGGCTACAGCGCGGTGTTCAGTGCGGGCAATCCATTCTTCGGTTCGTTCACCGAATTCGCCTTCCTCAAGGGCTTCACGCCCGACTCGGTGGGCAACACGCCGATCAAGGGCCTGCCGGACTACCTGTTCGTCGCCTTCCAGTCGACCTTCGCCGGCATCACCACCGCGCTGATCGTCGGAGCCTTTGCCGAGCGCATCAAGTTCCGTGCGGTACTGCTGTTCTCGGCACTGTGGTTCACCCTCAGCTACATCCCGATGGCACACATCGTCTGGGGTGGCGGTTACCTGGGTGAACTGGGCGCGATCGACTTCGCCGGTGGCACCGTGGTCCATATCAACGCGGGCGTGGCCGGCCTGGTCGGCGCGTGGTTCGTCGGCAAGCGCCTGGGCTACGGCCAGACCGCGCTGAAGCCGCACAACGTACCGTTTACCTACATCGGCGCCATGCTGCTGTGGGTGGGCTGGTTCGGCTTCAATGCTGGTTCCGCCGCCGCCGCCGATACGGTGGCCTCGCTGGCCTTCCTCAACACCGTGCTGGCCACCGCTGCCGCGGTGCTCGGCTGGACGCTGGTGGAAGCGATCGGCAAGGGCAAGCCGTCGGCACTGGGCGCGGCCTCGGGTGCGGTGGCCGGCCTGGTCGGCATCACCCCGGCCTGCGGCACGGTCGGCCCGCTTGGCGCGATCGTGATCGGCTTCGTCGCCGGCGTGGTCTGCGTGTGGGGCGTGACCGGCCTCAAGCGCCTGCTCAAAGTGGACGACACGGCCGACGTGTTCGGTGTGCATGGTGTCGGCGGCATCGTCGGCGCGATTCTCACCGGCGTGTTCAGTGCACAGTCGCTGGGCGGTACCAAGGCCGATCTGGATATCGCCCATCAGGTGTGGGTGCAGGTGGTCAGCGTCGGCCTGACCGTACTGTGGTCGGCGGTGGTGACCGCGGTCATCCTGCTGGTGGTCAAGGTCGTGGTCGGCCTGCGCGTGACCGAAGAGGCCGAACGCACCGGCCTGGATGTGACTTCGCACGGCGAGTCTGCCTACGAGGCCTGATGCATGACGGGCGGCCCTGCGGGGCCGCCTTTTGCGTTTGGTCGGTGCCAGGCTTGCCTGGCACTGCTCCTGCTCTGGTGGGTGCCGACCGTTGGTCGGCACGGCCGGAGTGGCGCATCCACGCATGGCGTGGATCTACCGCATCCTCTCTGGTGGGTGCCAAGCTTGGTTGGCACGGCGGCATGCATCATCGGGCCTGATCGCGCACAATCGGGCCATGCACCCGATCCGCACGTCCCTGATGCTCTCGGCCTGCCTGCTGGTGGCCGCCTGCGCCTCCACGCCGCAGGAAACCCGCAACCCGCTCGCCACCTGGGTGCCGTCACCCAACCAGAACGCGCGCACGCCGGTCATCATCGTCATCCACCACACCGAGCAGAAGTCGGTGCAGCAGAGCCTGCATACGTTGCGCACCGCCAACAGCGGTGGACCGGTCAGTGCGCACTACCTGATCGGCGCCGATGGCCATCGTTACCAGCTGGTCGCCGATGAGCGCCGTGCCTGGCACGCCGGGGCCGGGCGCTGGGGCACCATCACCGATCTCAATTCGGCCTCGATCGGCATCGAACTCGACAACGATGGCCGCAGCCCGTTCAGTGCGGCACAGATCGAATCGCTGATCGTGCTGCTGCGCGACCTCACCACGCGCCTGAACATCCCGCCGCGCCAGGTGATCGGCCATGCCGACCTGGCGCCGACGCGCAAGCAGGATCCGAGCCGCTTCTTCCCATGGCAGCAGCTGGCCGAGGCCGGGTTCGGCGTGTGGCCGCGCGCGGCCGATGGTGCCGCACCGGAAGGCTTCGATGGGTGGAATGCGCTGGCCCGCTTCGGTTATCCGCTCGACAACCGCGACGCCACCGTCGCCGCCTTCCACCGCCGGTTCCGTGGCCGCGACGACCTGCCGAAGACGCTGGATGCCGAGGACGCCCGTATTCTGCATTCGTTGCTGCTGCAGATGCCGTGACCCCGCGCATGAACGCTTGACCTCGCGCTGGGTTGCCGCCCAGCGGCCGGCACTCCACCATGGCGGCATGATCGATTCCGCTACCTTCTTCAAGCGCACGCACTGGACCCTGTTGGCAGCGGTGGTGCTCGCAGGCTGCTCCACCACCGCTCCGCGCGCAGGCTCCGAAGCGCCCACGCCGACCTCGCCGCCGGCGGCCACCTACGCCAAGGTCGACTGGAAAGCCCTGCCAGTGGTCTCCGATGCTGATCTGCAGGCCGGCTTCGTGGCTTGGCGCAGCAGCTGCGCCCGCCTGAAGAACGACGCTGTCTGGGCCAAACCCTGCGCCACCGCCGCCGCGGTATCCGACAAGGACCCGGCCGCGATCCGCCAGTTCCTGCAGCGCGATCTCGATGCCTACGCGCTACGTGCCGGTGGCCATCAGGCCGACGGGCTGATTACCGGCTACTACGAGCCGATCTACCCCGGCAGTCTTACCCGTACCGATAAGGCCACGGTGCCGGTGTACGGCACGCCGGATGATCTGGTGGTGGTGCAGCTGGAGAGCCTCTACCCGGAACTGAAGGGCAAGCGCCTGCGCGGGCGCGTCGAAGGCAAAGTACTCAAGCCCTATGACGACGCCGGCACCATCGCGGCCAAGGGCGCCAAGGCGCCGGTGCTGGCCTGGCTGACCGACCCGATGGACCTGCAGCTGCTGCAGATCCAGGGGTCCGGCCGCGTGCGCCTGGCCGATGGCAAGCAGGTGCGGCTGGCCTACGCGGAACAGAACGGCCACCCCTACCGTGCGATCGGCCGTTGGCTGGTGGACCAGGGCCAGCTGAAGAAGGAAGACGTCACCATGGACGCCATCCGCACCTGGGCACGGGCCAACCCCGCGCGCGTGCCGGAACTGCTGCGCAGCAATCCCAGCTACGTGTTCTTCGTGCGCACCCCGGACAGCCCGGAAGGCCCGCGCGGTTCACTGAATGTGCCGCTCACCGCCGGCTACAGCGTGGCGGTGGATCGCACCGTGGTGCCACTGGGCAGCCTGCTGTGGCTATCCACCACGCGCCCGGACGGTAGCCCGGTGGTGCGCCCGGTGGCCGCGCACTTCACCGGCGGCGCCATCGCCGGTGAAGTGCGCGCCGACCTGTACTGGGGCAGCGGCGATGCCGCCGGCAAGCTGGCTGGCGACATGAAGCAGAAGGGCAACATCTGGATGCTGTGGCCAAAGGGCGTGCCCCTGCCGAACTGAACCAGCAGGGGTCGGATCCCTTCCAAAGGAAAGGGCTCTGACCCCGGATGCCTGATAATGGCGCCATTTCGTACTTTCCGGCCGCGCCTGCGGCCAGGGCTCCTGCAATGACCTACGCAAAGCACACCGCAAAATCCGGCGCGAAATCCGCCGCAAAGAAGTACTACAAGCACTGGGCCGAATCGGGCCTGGGCAAGGGCAACGTGCTGATGGAAGCCCGTGGCGAGAAGATCGTGCGGCAGGTGGAAATCTACGGCACCAAGATGGTCTGGGCCGACGAGCATGCCCACAGCGACGACCGCTTCCTGCTGGCCGACCAGCCAGTGTCGTTCCTGGATTTCGAGGAGGACGACGAAATCTCCGCGCGTGAATTCGAAGCCGCCTGGAAGAAGGCACGGGAAGCCACCGGTTACCCGGTGTAATCCCCCCGGCACCCGCCCTTGTAGTGCCGAGCCTTGCTCGACGCTGCAAAAGTGGGCACGTGAAATGTTATATGATTACATTTCATCGCAACCGCCCCTTTCCATGAAGACTCCCACCCTGGTGGCCGCCCTCGCGGCCGCACCGTTCGCCCCTGAAGCCTTCGCACAGTCGGCCGACGCCGCGCTCACTCTCGGAAAGGTGCAGGTACACCAGCACGGCGAAGGCCAGCTCAGTGCGCACCAGGTGCTGACCTCGGTGGACGTGCTGGGTGCAGACCAGATCGAAAACCGCAACGTCTCGCACAGCTGGGAATTGCTCGGGCAGATGCCCGGCATCCAGCTCACCGAAACCCGGCAGGGCGCCGAATCGGGCAAGGTCAGCTTCCGCGCCTTCAACGGCGAGGGCTACCTCAACGCCATCAAGACGCTGATCGACGGCATCCCCAGCAACGTCAACAGCGGCAACCAGCGCTTCATCGACATGCTGTTCCCGCTGGACATCAGCTACATCGAAGTAGTGCGCGGTACCAACGATCCGCGCTATGGCCTGCACAGCATCGGCGGCAACGTGAACTTCGGTACGCGCCAGGGTGGCAGCTACACCGATGCGCGCCTGGCCTACGGCAGCTATAACACCCGCGATGCGCAGCTGGCAGTCGGCCGTGAAGCCAATGGCTTCGCGCAGAACTATTTCGTCGGCACCCAGGCCAGCGACGGCTACCGCGACCACGACACCTCGAAGAAATATTCGCTGGGCGGCAAGTGGTTCTACGGCTCGCTGGACGACGGCCTGCGCGTGGGTCTGACCGCCCGTGCGTACCACCACGAAGCCGACGAACCCGGCTTCATGACCGCCGACGAGCTGCGCACGCACCGCCGTGGCAGCGACCTGCGCAACGGCAACGATGGCGATGACCGCGACATGCGCCAGCTTGCCGTGCACCTGGACATGAAACTGTCCGACGCAATCACCTTCGGCACCCGCCTGTACTACAACCGCTACGAAGACGACCGTCGCGTGACCTTCAGCGATCTCCCCACCGGCAACCTGCCGCGCCAGCGCCGCGTATGGGACGAGCGGCAGCATGGCCTGCTCAGCACGCTCACCTGGCAGGCCAGCCCCACGCTCACCGTCGAGGGTGGCCTGAACTACGAGCAGCAGGACAACGGCTACCTCCGCGAGCGCTACGCCTACGCTGAACCCACCGATTTCAGCCAGCCCCCCGCGCGGGTGCAGAACAATGATCGCCACAGCTTCGACAACTGGGGCGCCTACGTGCAGGCCGTCTACCAGCCCGTCGAGGCCTGGAAGATCGTGCCGGCCTACCGCGTCGACCGTTTCAGTGGCCGCACCCACCTGATGAACGGCCTCAGCGGCCGCCTGCAGGATTACGGCAGCATCGGCCAGCCCAAGCTGAGCATCATCCACACCCTGGGCCAGACCACCCATGTCTACGCAAACTGGGGCCGCACCTTCCAGGTACTGACCGGCTCCACCGCACCGGCCTACCTCACCCCGGGGCAGGCACCGATGCAGCCGTCCACCAACACCGGCATGGAGCTGGGCCTGAAATTCCAGCCGTTTGCCGGCAGCCAGGCACGCCTGGCGGTGTGGCAGCAGGACGCGGAAAACGAGGTGTCCAACATGCCGGCCACCGGCACCACGGTCACCCTGGGCAAGACCCGCCGGCGCGGCGTGGATGCGCAGCTGAGCCTGCAGCTGGGCGAAGACTGGACGGTGTGGGCGTCGCACGCCTACCAGGAAGCGAAGATCACCCGCGACGACCGCGATGCCAGCATTTCACTGCAGGGCCGCGAAGTGGCCGCCACCCCGCGCCATATCAGCAACCTGGGCGTGGATTACCGCGCCCGTGATGCGCTGCGGTTGGGCCTGCAGGCACGTGCACAGGGCGATTACTACCTGGAAGAACGCAACGTGGCCGGCAAGTTCGGTGGTTTCGCCGTGCTCGACCTCAGTGCTGCCTATCAGCTCACCCCGCGTTTCAGCGTGGACCTGCAGCTGAAGAACGTGACCGGCCGCGAGTACGCCTACGCCTGGTACGACAGCTTCTTCTGGGACAGCGCCCGCCCGATGTTCTCGCCGGCGCCGGGCCGCAGCGTGTTCGTCGGCCTGAACATGAAGCTGTAATCGGCCACGCGCCCGGTAGTGGTCGAGCCTGCTCGACCTGCGGCAGGGGTCAGAGCCCTTTCCAGGCGGAAAGGGATCCGACCCCGGACCCCGCAGCGCATGCGGTCAGATCCCTTTCTGATCCCATCACCAAAGTAGGTGCCAACCGGAACCCCAAAGTCTGTGCAGCCTGTTGGGGTTTGGACCGTGCTTCGTCCCCCCTTGAGTGGCAAAGTTTGTGTGGTGCGAGGCAAACGAGCGTAGCCCGCCGCAGCAGACAATGGTCCAGAACCACTGCGACAATGGGAGGCGGCCTAACAGCACTACGTACTGGCTTAAGAGGGCCTATGCGTCGGAGTCAGGGTGCATCCGAGACGGGCAGCAGGCACCTGCCCAGAAGACAAACAGAACAGGGGGAGAGGGAAAATGCTAGTGGTAGTTAGGCATGCGCAAAGCATGGCTAATGCGGGGTTTGTAACCGCCGATCCCGAATCCATTGCCCTTACTGCCGCAGGGGAGGAGCAGGCTCGCGCATTGGCTATGACCTGGTCGGCTGCGCCTGACCGCATCTTTACCTCACCATTCCTCCGGACTAGGCAGACGTCACAGCCACTCGCCGAGCGCTTCAAGATGGTCGCTGAGCCCCTGGACGTCCATGAGTTCACTTATCTGTCGCCCGAGCGGTGCGTGGGCACCTCGGCGGCAGACCGCAAGCAGTGGGTAGAGGGCTACTGGTCCCGTTGCGATCCCAACTATGTGGATGGACCTGGTGCCGAGTCATTTGCCCAGCTCATTGCCCGCGCTGAGCGAGCGCTACGCATTCTTGAATCCTATTCCGAGCATGAGCAGGTGGTCGTGTTTAGCCACGGCCAATTGATGCAGGCAATGTGCTGGATTTACGAGAACAAGGCTCCCTCGGTGGTGAATGCCGCAGCGATGGATGCGTTTCGAAAGCTGGATTTGGATCAGCCTATAGCCCATTGCCAGAGGGTATTTTTCGGATAGAAGGCGATCGCGGATACTCCCAACCTCCCAACCTCCCGGCCCCGGCCGCAGATCTTTGGCCTGGTCGGATCAGAAGACTACCCGTTACGCGCGAACAGCAAAGGCTGTTGATGAGGGGCGCACTTTTGGTATCGGTAGGAGATGATTGGGCTCACAGGCTCTGGGATGTGAACGCCACGCCTTTCAGCAGCACGCCTCATCAAGTAGGAGGGCTCGTGGACGTCGCTCCGGATCTGATCCCAGATCACGTCGTCATTAACGTGAATTGGAAAGCTCGTGTCCGGCAGCAGGCGAAGGAGTTGCTTCGTCTGTGCGATCAACTCATGGGCGTATGGACGCACTCTGGGATCTCTGCATGCTCCAGACAGTGCTCGAATCATGTGGGCTGCCGCATACCACTGGCGATCAGCCAACCGCTGCAAGTGGAACAGCCGATACGTGCACACCAGCATGAGAAAGCCATAGATGTCACCTCGTTGGTAAAGGCCATCCAAGTCATATGCCATCACAGGCATGCGGTTCTCATCAGCACTGGTCCTATCGCCCGGAAATGAATAGCGGTTTCCGAGTAGTCCGGCGCTGGACGTAAATAGGCGATGCCATCCAACAAGTGTCTTCATATCCCACTCTCGATGGCTGAGGGCTGCAAAGGGCCACTTAACCACCTCCTCAAGCTGGGGATGCTGCAGAGCAAGGTGCTTGCGCCGCCTAGGTGATAGTGACCGCAATCCTTGTCGATATGCACTGAACTCATCGCTGCGCATCATTAACGGACCATCTAGGCTGTGGCGCCGGAGAACATAGCGCGCCCTCAGCTCTTCCTCACCGCCTTCCACCATAGACCATGTATTCCAGAGAATCCTGGAGTGCAGCCTGTCCGATGCATCACAGGCAGGACGACCTAAACCTGAGCACTGCATCGCTTGGAGTGCTTGGCAAGCTTCGTGCAACTCCCCCATCGGAAACCTCCAAAAAAAGTAGACGTTGGAAGGGTAGTTTTGCTGGATGAAAAGGCTCCGGTAGAGCGCTAGGGTTACCTGGAACCTAGCATCACTGGAGCGTACGTGAGCCTACCAAGTAAAGAGCCGGATGCATTGTCTGTGGCTTGGGTGGCGCAAACCTATGGCGGGCTAGTGCCGGCCAAAGACCTGTCGCGACTGCTCGGGTTCAATAGCCCGGCAGCACTTAGGCGGGCAAGCGCCACAGGTCGTTTGCCCGTGACGCTGTTTCGTCCACAAGGTCGTCGCGGCTGGTTCGCTCACGCCGCCGATGTCAGCGCATACCTTCGATCTCAGGCACCTCAATCTCCGAGGGAGGCAGGCAGCCCATGACCTAGCCCCAATCTGAACTTCCCTTGCCGGAAGTTGGAAAGAGAAAACCCGTGAGGTAGGACTCACGGGTTTTTGGGTCGGCGACTTTGCAGGTCTGGCCGATACTTTCCCCTTCCCTGACTCCCCTGTCAAGCCTGCGCAGGCCTGTCACGGGCGCCTATGTCCGACTCGGCTGGTGGGCTCGCCCAGGCCTCTTGGACGGTGCTCCCGTGGGGTGCGCATGAGGAATCGGCATGTCCACAGACCCACAATTTGGTGGCTTATCGTCTGAAGGCCGTCACCAGCTTTACACCCGCATAAAAGCAAGTGAGCTCAGTATTCGGCAGCTCGAGAACATGATTGCCGGCAGCGGAACCAAGACCGTAGGCAAGGCGGCGCTGAGAAACGTTTGTGTTAGACACAACTCAATCAAGAACGGTAGTGCGCGAACAGTTGAAAGCCACACGTGCGAGTTGGTCTTTGCCTATGAGCTTGAGCTTGACCCCGAGGTGCTGGGCTACTACGTACAAGTACCATGCCGCCGCGTGCAGCGAACCACGGCGTCCGGGCGCAATCACATCAGCACTGCACATGTAGATTTTCTTGTATTTCGTAGGGACCACGTAGAACTAGTGGAGTGCAAGCCGCTATCGTGGCTGGAGGGCCAACTGGCGCTTCCGGACTCCCTTTGGGTCAAGCAGGACGCGGTGTGGACCTATTCCCCCTACGCCCAATGGGCGCAGCAGCATGGCCTGGCGTTCAGAGTCTGGGTGCCGCCCACTCCAACCGGTGTGTACCTCCAGAACCTTGAAGCCTGCTACGCGGTAGCCGGTGATGCCCTTCAGCAACATGAAACTACCGCAGTAGCCAAGGCAGTTAGGCTAATCGCCAAGCGCCCCCTTCTGCTGGACAGTCTCCTTGCCGAGGTGCCCGGCTTCACACCGCGCCTAGCGCTTTGGATGCTGGGAAGATCGGCGGCCTTCGGTCCATGGCAGAGCACTCCCGCGGCCAGGACTGACCGCTTCCATCTGTATGGCACGAAGGAGCAGGCCAAGGAGGCGGACGAGCTACTGCTTGGAGCCATTGTCAAAGCTCAGTCGCAACCAGCTGTGGACGATCCATTACTGGTGGCAACCGCTACAGACCTCCAGCGGGCACACCAGCGACTCAGTAGGCTTGCGCTGATTGAGGCCGGAAGTCTGCCCGCAACACGACGGATGGGCGCTCTGCAGCGACAGGTTCGAAAGGCTGTTGCAGAAGGAAGATCCGCGCTTTCGGCTTGTCTTACCAAATATGCCTTTAGCGGAAACCGAGCATCGCGCCTGCTTCCGGAACACGAGCAAGCCATAGAGACCGTCATCGCGCTGCACTGGAACACCGGAAGGGTACATAGACCGAAGGACTTGCTCTATGTGTTCGAAGAGGAGTGCCTTCGGTTAGGAGTTGAGCCTTGCGGTAGGGGCCGACTGGATGCCAGACGAAGAAGCGAGAGCCCAACACGCCATGCGCTATCCACGGGCGGCTTTCGCGCCTACCACGCGACGCGTACACGCACCGATCCTCGCCATCGCTCGCTACCTCCGATCGGATATGGCCACACACTGCACGTAGATTCGTCGGATCTGGATGTTCGCTGCGCTCCGAACCTGATTCACTGCTTCCCAGCAAGCAAAGCAAAGTTCTATATCGGCATAGACGGAGCGACGGGCTATCCGATGGCTCATGCATTGGTATTTGGCTCAGCAAGAACCGACGCCTTGGCATTGCTTATGCGTGAGTACGTCAAAAGGCAGGGCTTCCTGCCCAAGTTGATCCATCTGGATCGAGGGCCGGAGAACACTTCCCGCTGGCTACAAGATTTCTGCCATGGCGAGATCAGTCTAAGGTTCTCCCCAACTGCAGGCAGCGCCTGGAACGGCATTGCTGAGAACGCCATCAAGCAGGTCAACGAACAAGTAGCACAGCGATTCCCGGGAAGCACGCGCCCCGATCAGATGGGACGTAAGGTCGACGGCAGATTCAAGAGCCGAAACAATGCGAGGACGGACTTTGTCCGTGTGCACGAGGAGTTCCTGAAGTTCGTCTATCACGACCTTCCTATGACACCGGGGCCAGATGATAAAACGCCAGCTGAGAAGAGGGTTGAGGCGCTCGCGGCCTACGGCGCTGTCGGAACGCAATGCGAATGGGGCGATGAGTTTCTAATCAGAACCTCGATCAAGGTGGAAACTAGAAAGCGAATTGATCGACAGCGCGGCGTACGCACCGCTGATGGTTGGTTCACCAGCGATGAGCTCCTAGGGGCACTGCGAACAGAGAATGCCAGCGAAGTTCGCAGCGATTGCTGTGATCCGAGTGTGATCTACGTCAAGGTTCGTGGAACCTGGCTCAAGGCATTCCACAACAGGGTACAGAGCGATTCGTCGTTGTCGGATCAGGAACGACTGTTCCACTTACTCTGGTCACCCACGCTGCGTTCACAATCGGCAAGAAGGAAAGAGCAAGTCGCCCGTGCTCGCTATTCGCGCCGAGTGCAAGCCCAGGCGGCAAGGCCTGCAACAGAGCACCTTGCCCCCGAACCGATGACCAGCACCAATGAGAGTCTCGATATTGAAACAGTGCCACCGACGATCGCACAGGACATCGTCCCGTTCGATGAACGGGAGGATTACTGATGAAGATGGTTCAGCACCCAGCCTACGAGGGCCCACGCAAGCGCTTGCGGATGGCGCTTGACCAGCATCGTCCTGGGCATATGGTGTTCATTATTGGACCATCCGGCGTGGGTAAGACAACGATGAGGCGCTCGGTGATGCAGGAGATGTTTGGAAGGCCTGCATGCTGGGGACTTGGGCGGATACCATTGGTCGAAACATTCGCCACACTTCCTCACGGCGCGTACTTCAGTTCCCGTCAGCTCGCTGTCTCTATTCTTCAGGAGCTGCACGCGCCAACGTTGGCATGGCTACTGGATGGAAGCTATCTCGGGGAGGACGCCAAATTGGAAATTGGACGCGAGCTTGCCACTGCAGCATCGGAGTGGGAGTCCTTCGCGCGAACAAGGCAGACGGAAGGCGAGTATTGGGGAATGGTGCAGCGAAGCTTAAAAGCGCGTGGTTGCAAGTATGTATCAATCGATCAGGTCACAGCGCTATTGGTCAACCACAGGGACAAGTCCCCGGCTGATCACACCCTCCATCTGATGGCGATAGCTGAAGCCACAGGCGTGATGTTCGTCATGACTGGCGTGCACAAAGCCACGCAATTGTGGTCGATCAACTCCGAGTTGCGACGCCGCGTTACAACCGTTTGGGTACCTCCATACAGTGATAAGCGTCGGGACGACAAACTGCCATTCCTTCGCCTGCTCAAGTCTTTGTCCGCCCGCTACGAGCTTTCGCAGGATGACCTCCTAATCCGGATGGCCAACGATATCCTCGCCGCTACCGGCGGTGTATTCGCTGAGGTGGTTGAATTGCTGGGGCGGGCCGAGATTGCCGCGAAGCAAGAGGGATGCAACAGAATTCTCAAGCGACACATTGAGATCTCCTACTACGGAAGTGAGGATCTTCGAAACCTATGGCGGGACATCGACGCCTTCGAGATGAGCATGGTTGCCGGCAGTGTCACTGAACGATCAGAACACGTGAAGGCGCGCTGGGGATCCCCAACCTGAGGTAAGGCACATAGTGAGCACTGACTCGAGTAAGTTCCGTTGGAGCATCCTGCCTCCACTCGCTCTCATGGGCCTGGGGACAGGGCTGGTGGAGTCAGCCGAGCATTATGTTGCGAGGCTTGCATGGACAGTGGGGGGGACTGTTCGGGCCCTCTGTCCTCCTATTCGCTCCGCAGGAGGAATCCTGCAGCGCGCCCAGGCCATGGGAGCCAGCGGGTTCTGCGGCCCTGGAAGGCAATTCAAGCGTCGAGTCGAGCACCTTGAGCGGTTAGCTGGCGTCGAACACATACGGCACGGCACGTTCTGGGTTGTTGATGACCTGTTGGCGGTGACCGGCGTGGGGCGCGACACCAAGCGGCAACGTTGGTGCCCACAATGCTTCCTGGAGTGGGATGAAGAACACTCCTACGAGCCCCTAATTTGGATGGTTGATGTGCAACAGAGCTGCCCGGTCCATCGTTGCGCTTTGGAAGCAGCTTGTCGGGCCTGCAGTTCCTTCCAGCCGACTGGGCGAGACTATCGACGGCGCCGCCATTGCTACCGCTGTGGTCAAGGCTTAGCGGGGCTAGGCAAGTTGGCTGCCCTACCTAGTCACCACACATGGGCCGAACATGCGCTTGCCGGATTGATCGCGCTTTGCGCGACTCCAGGACAGCCGCAAATACCGTACGAGCAGTACGAGCGCTTCGTACGCGGTCTCATTGAGATAAGTCTTGACCAGCCGAACCAGCCGGCCACGCTTCGCGCGGCGATGGCACGCTTGCGCTCCAACGCTATACGTGGACGGGTCACTCTTAGAACGCTAGTGAACCTATCCGCGCTGCAGGGGATCACGATTCCGCAGATGCTACTTGATCCTGTCGCAGCTGCTTCGCGTCCCCTGATTGACCTGTGGTCAGGGTATCAGGCACTGGAGTTCCCTGGCGGGAGGCATGGCACCAAAGTCGTGGCGTTTGGGCAGTGCATACGCGAGATACTGAGCAAATGCGGAGAGCGGTACGTGCCTCCGATGAGATTCGTCTTAAGGAGCATGAAGATCAACAGAGATTTTGCCCGCGAGATGTGCGTGGACGTCTACGAAGACTACGAGGCCGCGTACCAACGTCAGGGGGGGTATCAATCACGACTGCATCGAGATCGCGCCTTTGTACTCGCCTTGCGTATGATTGGGCAGAACAGTCAGAGCCCTTTCGCCCCGTGCGATGCTCGAAAGGTTGCCAGGCAGGCCGCGAAAGCAGCGCGGGTGTCGTTGGCAGACGCAGAGGCAGCAACTAGGTCGGCTATTCATAGTTCGCGGGCCCTGGAACGAGCAAAAGGCGCAATGCTGTGCTCGACCAAAGATGACTCGAGTAGTTGAGCCAGCCGCCAAACGATTTAGGCTCCGAGCCCAGAGGTTTAAAGCGGGACCACGTCGACCCATTCGTGGCTAATTAGCGCGCAGACGGTGCCTCAGCATTTGCGGCAAACTAGCTCAGCACCTTCTGTGTCTCCACCAGCGGGATTCGTCGGCAATGGACGCACAGTAGGCGCGAGAAGTTATCAACTTCCAGTATGGAGAGCATCGGAGATGAGTAATCAATTCAAGTCCGTGGAGGAGCAATGCGGTCCAGCGGACGAAGAAGAGGAGTGTGCGATGTGCGGTGGAACCGGCGGCTGGCTTCGCCTCGGCGAGTGGGAGATGTGCAAGCCGTGCAACGGTAGAGGGAACAACCCTGCACGTCGATCCGGGCATGGCGAGCGCAAGGAACTACACTGACCGAGCCAGCGCGACACACCCCGGGGTAGAGTTTGTGCGTTCTGATCGACTTATGGCGTTGGCACACCAAGAAGATATCCCCACGGATTCGTCACGGCGGACCCAGACCGATGGCGGTCCAAAAAATTCTGGAGCAACGGCTCACGCCGAGTCTCATCCGAACTTCGAGGCCTGAGTCTGGGCGGCATGAACCGCGCCAACTCATCCGGTTAGACAGATCGACATGCCGCACCTATCGGGGAGCAGGCCTTGTCTTGGATGCCAATTCGGCGCGTATACGCATCAATACCAAATCGCGCATCTGCCCAACGCGCTGTCCATCAACGGTTGCTGCGTAAAGATCGTCATCAAGCTGTGAAATGGGGAGGCCTTCCAGACGGAGCGAGGCGGTAGCCTCAAGGAGCGCGTGCCGGCGCTGAGCTGTTTTGGACAAGGATTACTCCGAGCCTGATAGTAAATTATAGCACCTGACCACCATCGACGATGCCACGCACGAGGCGGTGGCGATTGAGGTGGAGTGGGCTATTTCCGGCTACGGCGTGGCACGGGTGCTGGACCGGCTGGCACTACCCCGAGGCCTGCAGCAGGTGTTCCGCAGGTGCTCCGGACCGAGAACGGGAAGGAATTCTGGGGCAAGGCGATGGTGGCGTGGGGCTGGGAGCGAGGGGGTTCACCCCGTTCTCACGGGCACTTACGAGAAGGCCGATCCAGGCCATAAGGAGTGTTGATGTCAAAGCGTAGGAAGTTCAGTGCCGAGTTCAAGCGCGGAGCGGTTGAGCAGGCGAGCCAGCCCGGCGTCAGCTGCGCCCAGGTGGCCCGGGAGCTGGGGATCCGCGACCCCCTGCTGACCCGCTGGAAACGCGAGGCACACATCCCGGGGGCTATCGCCTTCGGGGGCACCGGCGCCCGGCAGGTCGACAGTGAGCGCCTGGTGGTACGGATGCGCGAACTGCACGAAGACAGCCGCGGTACGTTGGGGGGCTGGCCGCATGCGCGAAGACCTGGCTGAGGAGGGCGAAAGTGCCAGCTTGAACCGCGTCGTGCGCCTGATGGCGGCCGACGGCCTGCAGGGCTGGCCCCGGCGGAAGCGTCGCAGGACGCGTGGCAGCCCGGCCGTGACGCCGCCGGGCGTGGTCAACCTGCTTGAACGCGACTTTCTCGCGCTGGAGCCGGAAATCAAGTGGGTGACCGATATCACCGAGATCAAGACCCAGCAAGGCAAGCTGTATCTGTGCATCGTGCTGGGTCTGTACGACCAGCGCACTGTGGGCTGGTCAATGCACGCTCGGCAGGACCGTCAGATGGTGATCCGGGCGGTGCAGATGGCGGTGTGGCAGCGGCAAGGAAGCGATGAGGTGATCCTGCATTCGGGTCGTGGCAGTCAGTTCCGCAGCGGCGACTACCAGGGGTATCTCGCGGCTAACGGGCTGGTCTGCTCAATGAGCGCTGTGGGGCATTGCGGCGACAACGCGGCCTGCGAAGACTACTTTGGGCTGCTGAAGCGCGAGCGGACCATCGAACGAGCTACCCCACACTGGGTGCAGCAAGAGCGGATGTGTTTGACTACATCGAGCGACGCCACAACCCAAGGGTGCGGCGAAGGATCGCCAAGCAGGATCAGAAGGTTACAACTCTTTTAGAACCGTCCGTGATACCGGGGTAGAGCCCCAGCGCGGCAGCGACGAGAACACCAATGGCCTGCTGCGCCAGTTCATGCCCAAAGGCGCGGACCTGTCCAAGGCGAGCCAAGAGCATCTCAGCAATATTGCAGACGTGATGAACGCTCGTCCGCAACAAACCCTTGGCTGGAAAACGCCCAGTCAAGGGCTGGAAGAAGAGTTCGCTAAATTCAACTCACGTGTTGCGCTTGCAAGTTGAGACCGCCAACTGTGGAAGTGCGCGCGCGTCAGGTTCGCGCCATCACTCTCTCTCGAGTTCTTTCGTAGAGCGTGGAAATCGATGCCTGACGTTGACTCACTGTGCGCAGAAGAATCGCGCTCATTGGCGCGTACCGAACGCAACTCGCGCCGGCGCAGATCAGGAGAAAATAGGGGTCAACCACATCGTGGGCGTCCCCTTCCGCCCTCCCGTACTCTCCACCAAAGCGCGCCCGTGCAGTCTCAAAGACATACGCCGAGATCAGCATGTGCTCATGGTCACCCAGGATGCGCTTCTCATATCGAAATTCATCAACAATAGAATCAATAACACTAAGTGATTCCTGAGTGTAGTTGAGCAACTCTCCTTGGGATGCTCTATCATACTTTACATATTCGACAAACAGCGCGGACTGGTACGCCATTGCTTCTTCGATGCTTCGTGGGACTCGCCCTCTCCTTATCACACTTAACAGTGTCATAGCTCCCCTCCACTCAACTGACGCTGCCATCCCGTAGATCTACCACCATCCAAGCTAGGCACTTCAAAATAATGCAACCATCGCGTTGGGTGGAACTCATCTATATCGGTATCGATGTAGCGTCAGATAACCAGCGAATGACGAAACCTGATTGCAGCCCTAAGGATGGTCTGAACAATCAGTACTGAGTCCTGAATTTCCAGGTTCGGCCCGACCAACGACCGGCAGGCGCGCCAGATGTGCGGTTTTCGCCGTATTGGTGGTGCCGGCAAACACCTGCGGACGGATTGATCCCTATGCCGGCAGCAGCTGCCGGCGCACCATCCACAGATTGGACAGCGCAAACAATGTCCAATCTGTGCCGTGTTCTTGGCCAAGCCTCGGTAGCGCGCCTTGGTGTAACCGAACTGACGTTTGATCTGCCGGAACGGGTGCTCGACCTTGGCACGCATGTCGCTACATGCACCTGCCTTCGTCCAAGCTATCTAGTTGCGCCAAACTTACAGACTGCGATCCGTCATTTTCGGACTGAAACCACGCTTCCAACATCTCTTTCATCTGTGACTCCGATGTCATGCGCAGGGAAATCCCCAATGCGTTTGCATTGTTCCATCGACGGGCGCCAGCAGCAGTGTATGCGTCGTGACACAGTGCTGCGCGAACGCCGTGAACCTTGTTTGCAGCTATGGTGGCGCCGGTACCTGTCGTGCAACATACAATCGCTTGATCCGCACGCCCTTGGGCAACATCGAGCGCCGCTTGCACTGAGGCAGCTGCCCACTCCACACTTTCTTCCGGCGCCAGTGCACCATGAAGAATGACGGTATGACCTCGCTCGCGCAGCCATTCAGGAATCTTGTGTGCAATACCAAGCAATGTGTCTGCAGAAACTGCGATTCTCATAACAACTCTCGTGGGGCAGATAGGGAGACGGCGATTCGCGAGCCGTTACGCAGTGTGCCGTGGCGCGCAAGAGTTGAGAATGAGGATTGTCTCATCAAGAGCAGTCCTGCCGAGAAGCTCCCACATCTGCTTCTCAGTGCTCCCTGCAGCCTGGGGGTTCTGGCGATGTGTGGACCGGCCCGGCTGCCACGAGTGATCAGGACAGACAACGGCAAGGAGTTTTGCGGTAAGGCGATGGTGGCCTGGGCTCACGAAAAGGGAGTTGCCCTGCGTCTGATCGAACCGGGCAAACCGAACCAAAATGCTTACGTCGAGTCCTTCAACGGACGGCTGCGCGACGAAGCCTCAACGAGCACTGGTTCCCGACATTGGTTCATGCCCGCACCAGCATCGAAAGCTGGCGGCGCGACTACAACGAAGAAAGACCCAAGCGAGTCCTTGGCGGGCCAACCCCCCCCCAGTACGCCGCGCAGTTGGCGGCGAAGAACGATAGCATCAGCACCGGACTCTAAACCCACCCACTACTCAAACCGGGGGGGGCGTCGGGTGATCAAACGTCAGTTCGGTTACACCAAGGTGCGCTACCGCGGCCGGGCCAAGAACACGGCACAGGTGCCGACATTGTTGGGTTCTACCCCGATGTCACGGATGGTTCTAAAGGAGTTGCAACCTTCTGATCCTGCTTGGCGATCCTTCGCCGCATCCTTGGGTTGTGACGTCGCTCTATGTAGTCAAACACATCCGCTCTTGCTGCACCCAATGTGGGGTAGCTCGTTCGATAGTCTGCTCGCGCTTCAGCAGCCCTGCAGGCCGTCGGCCGCCATCAGGCGTGCGACCCGGTTCAAGCTGGCACTTTCGCCCTCCTCAGCCAGGTCTTCGCGCATGCGACCAACCCCCAACGTACCGCGGCTGTCTTCGTACAGTTCGCGCATCCGCACCACCAGGCGCTTATTGTCGACCTGCCGGGCGTTCGCAGGGCGCTTGCTCCACGCGTAGTAGCCGCTGGCCGATACCTTCAGACACCGGCACATCAGCCGAATCGGAAACTCATCGCGGCAACGTTCGATCACCTGATACCTCAGGATGATCTCTTTGCAAAGAACGTCGTCGCTTCTCGCAAAAAATCCCGTTCCTTCTATACCCGCACTAGCTCACGCTCGAGGCGTGCCAACTCCTCATCCCCAGGTGTTCCGGTGCCCCCGAAGGCGATAGCCCCCGGGCTCTGTGCCTCGCGTTTCCAGCGGGTCAGCAGGGGGTCGCGGATCCCCAGCTCCCAGGCCACCTGGGCGCAGCTGACGCCGGGCTGGCTCGCCTGCTCAACCGCTCCGCGCTTGAACTCGGCACTGAACTTCCTACGCTTTGACATCGACACTCCTTATGGCCTGGATCGGCCTTCTCGTAAGTGCCCGTGAAAACGGGGGTGAACCCGTTCGCGCTGTCCAACCTGTGGTTGGTGCGCCGGCAGTTGATGTCGGCATAGGGATTACTCCGTCTCGATGTGCCCTCAAGGGCACTTCGAGGACGGAGGAACACTGCGATCTTATACGTCTACCGCTTTGGATTACTCCGGTGCTGGAAACGCTGCGCTCAACGAAGATTGTTCAGACCATCTCTAGCGCTCTTCCTCCCCAAGGGATGCTAGAAACTCCTCAAGTTCTTCGAGCCAGTCCTCAATGTCAGCAGCGAGGTCGGCCATCTCGGCTATTGTTCCCAGCGTCGGTCGCTCAACTAGGTTGATCTCCAACTCTCCGGCAGAAGTAGTCAACCTGCTGTGCCCAAGCAATCTGAGGGCGCCAACCGTGGTGTGTAGCCACGCTGCTAGCGCGCGGCCAACAGAGCTAAACTCGCTCATTTTTAGTGCCTCAGTATCCGCGCGAGTACTGGCAAGCACTCCTTGCAGCAACGTCATCGCTGGCTGTCTGCCTCCCGTGACTGCAGTTAGCTCATCAAATACCTCTCCAAGTGGCCTTTCACTTGGGACCTCATCTCCGTGTTGCTGCGAACCTTGTCGTCCAGAGCCTTGGAGTGCTCTCGCTAAGGTATCCAACTGAATGGGGCGCGAGAAGTAGTGATCCATGCCGGCCTCCTTCCAGCGCTCATCAAGTCCAGCGGGTGCCGCCGATATCGCAATGATTGGTAGCCGACCAACTGCTTTGCCTTCAAGCGCGCGGAACCGGCTAACCCACTCATAGCCTGAGAGCGGCTCCATCTGACAGTCTGTTATGACCGCAGAATAAGAAGCGGTCTGCAGCGCCGAGAGGGCTGCTTCACCTCCATCCACTAGGTCGCAGCTATAACCGATCAGTCTGAGTTGGTGCTTCATCAACTCACCGTTGACGAAATGATCCTCGACCACGAGCACGTGCCCCTTAGATCTAGTCAATTCTTGTATGGGTTGATGATCTACAACGACACGGTCATGTTCGGTGCCCGCCAACGTGGGAGTGATCTGAGCTGCGGGCGTGATACCGCACATCAGGTACTGGACTGCTGCGAAGGTTGATCGACGGGTCAGAGGATTTGTAGACAAAACAACGCACCGCTGTAGGAATCTATGTCCTCCTGGAAGTCTCTCATCGGACACAATCAGCAGCGGCTCTTCCGGATCTGCCTCGGCCTGATCGCTAAGAATGAAATCTGCCTCAGCCCGATCTAGCTTCCTCTCAGCCCCCAAGGAAGTAAGCGCAGCTATAACCTCTTGGATCGGTGCCCCTTCCGCTTCGGTGAAGAAGCTAAGGTTCCCAAACTGCATAGCTCGTTCTGACATCAGCCTCATGGGTAGCTCAAGATGTAGCGCAGCCTTAGTTCCTACCCCTTCGGTGCTAGTTAGAGAAACGTCGCCTCCCATGAGGCGAGCCAAATGCCGGCAGATCGATAGTCCCAAGCCACTGCCCCCGTATCTCGTATGAATCCTCTCGTTGGCTTGCGAAAAGGGTTCAAAGAGGTGGCCGAGCACCTCAGTCGCTATTCCTATTCCCGTGTCTCGGATTTCAATAGTTATATATTGCCGATGCTCATGGCTGCCCTCAGCTCGGATGGCAAGTACAATCTCTCCCTCTTCAGTAAACTTGATAGCGTTCGCGATAAGGTTGGTCAGTACCTGTCTGATCCTCGTCTCGTCAGCCAGGTGGAACGGTGCAAGATTGGCGTCCGCCACAATTCGGAACTTCACTTTATCCGAAGCAACCACCATCGTGCTCGACACAACACCTTCAATGAGATCCACTAGGTCAACATCTGAGAGATCAAGCTCTGCCTGACCTTCTTCAAGCTTAGTAAAGTCGAGAACGTCATTAATGACTTTCGACAGAGTCTCTGCAGACTCTGACATCAGTGCGGTGAGGTATCTCTGCTCTGCATTCAATGGTGTTCGACTGAGTGAATCAAGGAGGCCCAGCACGCCACTCATGGGTGTTCTGATCTCGTGGCTCATTACGGCCAAAAATCGGCCCTTGGCTAGCACGGCTTGTTCGGCGACTCGCATAGCTTCTGCAAGCTCCTCCTGGTATGCATGTATGTCCGTTACGTCGATCCAGTACCCACTCCACAATGTACTGCCGTCGCTTTGGGTGGATGGAACCGCATGGCTCCGTACCCAGTGGGTAATGCCCCCGACTACAGTTCTGAATTCCGTGAGCAGTGGTCTGTGTTCGTCAATGGCATCAAGCACAGCTGCGATCAGTTGCTCCCGGTCATCCGGATGAACCGCATTTCGTGCCTTCAACTCACTGGCTATCATCTCCTCCGCAGTCAAGCCGAACATCGCTTGGGGATTACCTGCGATGTAGACGAATGCGATAGAGCTACCGCTGACACTCCTGTACTGATACACGGCTCCGGGGAAGTTCCTTGTTAGCTCGGCGAGCCGCAGCTGAGTTAAGCGCGTGATATGTTCCGCGCGCCTAAGAGGAGTGACGTCCACCAGCGAAGCCACTCTACCAGGTATTCCCAAGCGGCCATCAACGGTCAGCTGCCAGTAGAGACCGATTCGCTGACATCCATTGCTATCCAGGTAAACTACCTCGCGACCTTTGACGTCCAGCTCCTCCTTCAGGGCAGAAAAGGGGCCTGCGTCCATGACCCCCTCCCCAAATTCTTCTCGATACGCCGAGTTCAAGGCCAGCACTGAGCCGTCCGTGTCCACTCCGAGCAACGGATGAGGTGAGGTGTCTATCACAGCTTGTTGGAAATCCGCTCGCTGAGCGAGCAGTTCCTGGAGACGCTGGTTCCGTGATGCAGCTCGCTGCAGCCGGACCTGCCAGAGAACAAGCAGGGCCAGTCCCACTGCAATGGCGACGATCGCCGCACCGAACTCCCTCCATAGGAGCCGCAGTGAGACATCTTCCCCCGGTTGTCTTGTCGTCCATCGGCTACGGATGGCTTCTTGCTGACTGGATGGCATCGCCTCGAGTGTTCTATCGATTAGGGCCAGCAGTCGTGGCTTCTCACTCGAGACCAGAAAGCCCAACTCATCTCTCTCTCTGGGTGCGCCTGCGATTTTCAGTTCTCCTGAATAGGAGCGCTGGAGAAAGTGGTCAATCACAAGCAAGTTGTCGACATACGCATCAGCGTCGCCGTTGGCTACTCTGCTCATACCCAAATCCGCATCGTTGATTGATCGCGCATCAACTCCACTTGCTCTCATGTAGCCTCTGATCGCGGCCTGTGTCCCCTCTGATACCAGTATCCGCATTCCCTGGATCTCCGAGGCCGTTGACACGGTCTGGGCATCTGATCGCATGGCAACAACGATGGGGAAGGTGGAGTATGGGATGCTCGGTAGGAGCTTGGGTGCCAGCGAGTCGGTGTTCGAAAGGCCTACAACGATGTCGACCTTGTGTTGACTAATAAGTTTGCGGACATCAGATGCACTCTTAACGGGAACGAAGTCCAGCGTCAACCCAAGTTGTCCGGCCACGCTGCGCAACATGCTTGGTCCATAGCCATTTGCTTGCTCAAATGAGTCCGTAAAGCTCACTGGGCTTCTGTTACTAAGGTAGGCAACTTTGATGTTGCCGATGGCGCTGACATACTGACGATCAGCGTCAGTCAGTGTAAGAGCCTCTTCCTCTGTGTCATGAGAGCTTATCCAACGCTCACGCATGTGCGCATGCTGGAGGCTGGACATACCATTGATCACGCCGCTCATCGACTCCAATAGCAATAGACTTCTTTTGGGACCTGCAAAGCTGAGGGTACTGAAAGGCACGGGCGCTGAGGCGGCGAGACGAAGGTTTGTGATTCTTTCCGTTCCGATCAGATACCGTGCCGTGAATGGATTGGTAATGAACAAGTCAGCGCGCCCTTCCGATACTGCGATCAGTCCTTCTTTAGGCCCTGCGACTTCAAGGTAGGTGGCATCTGGGAACTGTCGCTTCAAGATGTCTGTGAAAACGAATTCTCTAGCGACGGCAATTCTGCGTCCGCCCCGTATCGACAGGTTTTGGGTCGCACTGGTGTCACGGCGGGAGACGACAACCGGTTCGGCCTGAAAGTAGGTCGACGTGAATTCAAGGCACTTACGCCGCTCATCTGAGGGTGTGACGCTCATCACGAGATCGACCTCTCCGCGGCAAGCGGCTCGGTATAGGTCTGGCCATGTCTCGTAACTTTTAAAGAACCAATTGATCCTGAGCCTTTGACCGATGTAGGTGAGGTATTCTAAGGAAAGGCCGCTTGGCCCCCGCATCCCGTTGATCTCAAATGGCGGCCATCCGTCCTGAAGCATACCGACCACGACAGTTCTGTTCTTCACGCCTTGCTTGGTAGAAAACTCTTGGTTGTTAGTCCTACTTGGAGCCGCTACGGCGCCCGGAGTAGGTATGAGGTAAAGTAGTGCAGAGATGATCGCCAGCAGTAGTTTGATGAGAAGACTGGACCTGTAATCAACCTGGCAGAGACGCATGACACGCATCCTAGTTGTTGATGATCACCCTATCGCACGGGCGGGGATCAGTAGAATTATTGATGGTCAACCTGGCATGCAAGTTGTCGGAGAGGCAGCGAGTTCAGACGAGGCGTTGGCATTTCTTGGTCACACCCCATGTGATGTTATTGTGACGGATCTGGCTCTGCCTGGATCCATTGAGCCGGACGGAATTGCTTTTGTGCAAAGGCTTGCGACCCAATATCCGCAAATTCGAATAGTTGTACTGACGTCGACCTCGAGCTCAAGCGTCCTAAAAGCAGTTCTGTCAGCGGGTGCGTCATCCATGTTGGACAAAGGTTCTGCTGCTGCCGAAATCATAATGGCGATAGTTATGTCACTGGTTAGACGGGAGTACATCAGCAAGCGCATTCGGGCTCATCTCTTGGAGATGGGGGACGAGTCACAGGGCAGGGGCAAGGTTCCGTCACTTTCGCCGCGACAGGCGGACGTGGTACGGATGCTGTTTGAAGGCGCTTCAAACAACGAAGTCTCTGAGAGGCTTGGAATCAGCCCCAAAACTGTATCGCGTCAAAAAAGAACAGCTATGGAAAAACTTGGTGCTCGTTCGGACGGCGAACTATTCGCCGCCGCTCAACGACTGCGTCTGATTGAATAGCGCACTGCTGGGTGATCGATATGGCCGCTATCCACTCATCCTGGCTGAATCCTTGCCAAGAAACTCAAGTAACTGTGCTTGTTGATCGTCGGTAAGCGCCCCTTCTACAATGCCGATTGCCAGGTTACCAAGTGCCCACGCGCCATCATTGAATGACCACCGGGAAATACATGTGGCCACCTCACACTGCGTGCAGAGCAGACACCCTTCGCCGCCATCAACGTACCATTGCTCAAGGGCTGCCTCCCACCCGGCGGTGTCCAGGCCATGTTGGAAATGACAACAGGGGCAAGATAAAGACCTGAGGTACTCTTTGTCACTTCGAAGTATCGTGCGGCCGACCAGTATCTCAAGTATCACGTCGTCTGACTGCTCTCCTTTGAACGACCCCTCTGCGCCCAAGGTGACGCCGTCGACAAGCACGATTCTCTCTATGGACAAGAAATAATCGTTTGTCGGGGCCCGCGAGGTAAGGCCGAACTTCTTCAGCAAACTGACGGCCTCGTCAGCCTTCTCCATCGCTTCAGCTTTCGCCACGCCGCGATCAATTAGCCACGTAAATAGCTGTCCAGTCTTCCGTCTTTCGTCTCCCATCACCCACTCCCGCCGAGCTTAGTGCTTGAGCTTGGTATAGCAGGTCTGCGGAAAACTGTTGATGAGAATGGTCTCACCGCCCTCTTCAATGGTTACGCTCGAACGACTTATCAATCGCGAGCTACGCAGTATACACCGTGCGCAAAGTGCACTCTCGGTGCACCCGGCAAGCGCGCGAGCGCCTTGCGAATTAGGTGGATCTGCACTCGCAGTCTTGGCTTCTTTGAGGCGTCCCCCCACACCAGGTCACACAACTCGCCAGGCTCGAGGCCCGACTGCCCAGCCCTCATGAGCTCTCCCAGTACTCGAAGTTGCGTCTGAGAAAGCGCAATCGTCTTGCGGTGGCCAGGGCGCCTTGTAGCGGAGATGTTCTCCGTCAATAATTGCAAAGGAAAGTGCTGCCGTTGTCGCCTCAGGTTCGGTTTGCCCAACTTGACTACGGTCTGCGCACGCTTGATCCTATCCAGAAGCTCCGATGGGTACAGATGCTCCATCCATGTGTCCACACCCATCCCGCACTGTCCGTATGCCTCAAGCTTCGCGCTTAGCGATACTTCGGCCCCTACAGCCAGCACAATCGCTCGCGGCCCGGAGATTGATCTCAGGGATCCACAGAAGCCTGGGAAGGAGCCTCTCATGTATTTTTCGTCTACGACGACGTAGTCGAATATCTGCGTCTGAGCCAGCATCATTGCCGTCGTCCGGCTCTCCGCAAAGTCTAGTTCACAACCGTTCTCTTCCAGCATATCAAGCAGCTCACTCGGCCAGTGAGAACCTACCAGGAGCACGCTGAACTCATCTGCTTCATAGTCGATTGGCAGCATCCAACAGTTTTGGGGCTGGCCTTTCGCCACAAGCTCCGAACCTGTCGTCACCTCAGCTTCAATGACTTGTGCTGGTGTCAATGCCCCCATTGTCCGCTCACGTTGTGCGTGCGGCCACCCAACTCCATGCGGATGCTCCAGAAGAAGACTGGAGCTAGCTTGAGTCCGCACAATACTATCTTAGAAGGCGAAATTTCTCATGGAGCCGCAGTTCATTGGGCATTGAACCGAAATGCAGTGCTGGATGGTTCTATGAGGGGGGGGGCATGGGCCAGATGCCCCCTGCCTGCGGCGGACAAGCCGAGCTCCGCCCGTCGGTACCTCAGCAATTCCCAGTATTGACGCACATCTCACATCTTCAGGAATACGGTTGCATCGCATTCATGTAGACTCTAGCGGCGAAACCCTGCTGGACGCTTGAACCTTTGATGAATCGGGATGGAACAGTGGGGGGGGGGGTGAGAAAAATCGCATTCTGTTCGGGGGGGGGGCTGCCCAAGATGACTGAGTCTTTCTTAGGCCGCAGAGCCCCTTCCAAGTTGGGGTGAACTGTTGACTGTGAACCGCTGGACCGCGACTTCTCTGGCGTCTTGCCTATCCCTCTATACCTCGTAAGGTCATCAATGAACATCGCATATCGCATCGTGTGGAGCGCCGCCCGAGCTGCTTGGGTAGTTGTATCTGAGCTCGGCAGTAGGTCTCATCGTTCGACTCGTCGTCTTTGCGATATCAATGATGTCGTATCCAGCAGGCGACGCGATGGCCTGCTGGGTGCTCTATCACTGTCCATTGCAATCTCTGCGTCGCTCTATGTGATGCCAGCATCAGCCGCGTGCGTAGTAGACGCGAACAACAGCTTTACTGCTAGTGGCGGCGATCTTTGCGACAACCCAGCGGCGACCTTCAGCTTCGCTCGGGCCCGGGATGTGGGGACTGTGTCTAGGTTCAATGGCGATCTGCGCCTCCTGATCGGTTCACCAATCAGCGAAGGCGCCTTGAGCGCAAATTCTGGTGCGCAGGTCATCCTCAATGGTGCTCTCAGCGTCGATCCTGTAAACGGCGTTTCAGGCTACAGCGCTGTCTATGCACAGCATAGTGATTCCAGCATTGTGTTCAACGGCAACGCACCTGTCAATTTGAATGTAGGACTGGGGCAGATTTCCGCGGGTGCGGCGAGCAACTTTGGTGGGTTGATCGACTTTGGCGTCAGACCGGTAGTTATTGACATGCAGGCGGGCGCAGGTGCCGGTAGTGGTAGCGCAGGCATCGCAGTGGAGAGGGGTATAGGGGGAACGATCTTGTCTTCCGGGTCGCTTTCGATAACCACCTCCGGTGCTATGGCGGTTTATGCGGGCGGAGGTCTTATTCGCTTAAACGAACTGCTGGTGGATATTCCAAGCTATAACGGCAACGACAACCCCGTGGCGGTATGGGCGGAAGCGACTGCGGGCGCGATTTCGCCGGTTGTGAGCTGGAACACAGCACAGCTTAACACGCAGTACACCGGCATTTATGCAGGGACGGGCGCCACGGTAGAGGGAGCTGTATCCACCAACATCCAAACCACTTTGGGGGATCCGAGCGGAGGTCCCAAGAAGAGAGGATATGGCGTCTATGCATTCGGTGATAGCCGTGTATCGCTCAATGGGGCTTCAAGGATCAGTACGTTGGCTGGCGCCGCGAGCGCAGTTGTGGCCGATGGCCAATCGAGTGGAAGCACGCCAAGTGTGGGGTTGGAGAATACAAACGTACGCACTGCTGGTGACGCTGCGCACGGTTTGTTTGCGATTGGCTCCGGTGCGAGCATTCGCTCTGCGACGACGGGAGCGATCAGCGATGTTGCAACTCAAGGCGCCGGCTCTGATGCGGTCCGCGCCGAAAGCGGCGCGCAGATTGCACTGGCCCGCGATACGTTGCTGACCACTTCTGGCGATAACGCCTCCGGCGTGCATGTCGTAGGAGCTAGTGCGGTTGGAGTGGGTGCAGCACCCATTCTTGGCGGCTCTGCCACAGTGAACCTATCCGGTGGTCGAATCAAGACCAGCGGGGCGGGAGCGCATGCGATCAGTGTGGAGACCCAAGCTAGCCCCGGTGCGATTGGCACGACCGTGAACTTGATCGGCGGCACGCTGCAAACATCAGGGGCTAACGCCAGTGCTGTGGACGTCCAGTCCGGGGCCGGGACTGTCTCGGTGTCATCGTCTTCGGCTATCACGGCAGGCAACATCGGCATCAACGTGAACGCTCCCAACGTTGCCGGTCCCGTGGCTGTCAGTAATTTGGTTGGCGGTACGATCAATGCAACGCAGCAGGCTATCCGGGTCGCGGCCAACAGCGGCACGGTGACCATCGCTAATGATGGGAGCCTGACCAGTACCGCTGGTAGCGCTATAGATGTATCCAACGCGCTGGGAACCAACATCATCAATAGCTCAGGAGACATCACCGCAGCCACCAGTGCAATCATTGGTCAGGGTGGTGTGGAGCGCGTGAGCTTGGATGGTGGCACGGTAAAGGGTGATATCCGCCTGGGCGCAGGTAACGATCAGCTCGACATCCGTGGCGGGACGCTCTTGGGCGCGGTCGAGATGGGGGACGGCGACGACCTGGTGCGAGTAGTGGGCAGCACGGCCAACGTTACCGGAGTCTCACGTTTCGACGGTGGAGTAAACGGAGGCAGTGATCGCCTGCAGTTCTCGGCGGCGAACTACACGCTTACCGACAGCAGCCGAATCGCAAACTTCGAAAATGTCGACTTGACCAACGGCGCAGTTCTGACGCTGAACGCGGCACTGTTGCTTGGCGACGGAGGCAGCGAAGTTGGCACGCTGTCGTTGGCTGATACCAGTGTACTGGCCGTGCGGATGCCAGGCGCCTTCCAATTGAACAGTACTTTGTTCAGCAACAGCGGCGAGGGGCGTATCGAAGTCGATACAGGCGGACAGGCGTTCAGCTTCACCGCAAACACTGGCTCGGGCTTCAAGGGCGTAGCAGCACTTGGCAACACTCGCTTTGATCTTAGCGGAGTCAATACGTCAGCACTGACCAATGCCACGTTAGAGGTAGCCAATGGCAGCAGGACAGTTGTTGGTGATGGTGTGCAGGCCATCGGAGGGTTGCGCTTCAGTGGTGGCGAGATGGTGTTCAACGCTAAGGTTCCGGCCCAAGCTACGGCCACCAGCATCGTGCAGACTAGCGGCGTCCTCGATACCAGTGGGACCGGTACGGTGACGGTGACGGTGCCAGATAACGTTGCTGGTTTCCCGAACCCGGCCGTTGCACCGGATGTCGCGCTGCTCTCGCAGGATGATGGGAACATTGGCGTACAACTGGTGCGGGCTGGTGGTGCAGTCGTCGGTTCTGCCGGAGGTCTGGATCTCCGCGATCAGAACGGCAACCTGATTGCGGCAGCAGGACAGGCGGTTGAGCGGCAAGTTGCGATCAGTGAAGCCGGAAGCAAGGTGGCCGAAGGTACGTACGGCTATCGCCTCACTACAGGTGATCTTGCTGATGGCCTGTACGTTAACTATGGTCTCAAGCGACTGGATGTTCTTGCCGGTATGCAAGTTACGCTGCAGGCCGCACAGGGCGCCGTCGGCAATGCCCGGGATCTTAGTGCGCAGGTAACTGGTGCCGGTGGCGTCAGGATCGACACCGCCGGAGCGGTAAGCTTGTCCAATGCGAATAATACATATGCCGGTGCGACCGATGTGCTGGCCGGCACTCTGGTGATGGGCGCCGACAGTGCGTTGGGCAATTCCTCTGCGCTGAACTTGGCGTCCGGCACTGCCGCAAATATGAATGGCAGAAGGCAGACGGTTGGGACTCTGTCCACCGCAGCAGGTTCGCGAGTAGACCTAGCCTCAGGGCATCTGACGCTTAGCAATGGTGGGCAGACGGCAGCAGGTACGCTGATCGGTGGTGGCCAGCTCACCGTGACCGGCGGGACTCTGAGCGTCTCTGGCGCAAATGCCGATCTGAGTGCCAGTGTAGCGATTGCTGGTGGTGCGAAAGTGGTGGCCAATCATGTCGCGGGTATCGGGTCCGGAGCGGTGGTACTGGATGGTGAGCTTCGTCTGATGGGCGCTGCTGGTGCGCTGAACAACACATTGTCCGGCGGAGGCAGCCTCCAAGTGGTCGATGCTTCCCAGATCATCCTGGGTGGCGCCAATGGCGCATTCGCTGGTCATGTCGGCATCGAGCGGGCCGCCAGCGTTACAGTGGCTAGGGCGGTACACCTGGGCCAAGCGAGCGTGGACATTGGCGGCACCTTGGTTCTGGATACTGTAGAAGATTCATGGCGCATGAAGAATGAGCTCAGTGGTCAGGGTGAATTGATCAAGCGCGACAGTGGCAGCGTGTCGATCCTGGACGGTGGCCGAAGCTTCACTGGTATGACGCTGGTTCAAGGTGGTGTGCTGTCCGTGGGCGATGAGCAATCTAGTGGTCAGCTTGGCGGCGGAGTTGCAGTGGCTGCGGCTGGTACGCTTAGCGGTAGTGGCTCGATCGCCGGCAGCGTCGTCAACAACGGCTTGATTAGCGCGCTTAACGCGCTGCCAGGAAAATCGACCGACCCGGCCAGCAAACTAACAATGGGGCGGTTAACCAATAACGCGGTAGTGCAGCTGGCCGGTGCTGCAGCTGGAAACTCGCTGATGATCAATGGCGGCTATGTCGGCAACAACGCCTTGATGGTACTCAATACCTTCAAGGGCGGTGACAATTCGCCTACCGATCATGTGACCCTTAATGGAGGCGAAGCGACCGGCAAGACCGCCTTGCGGATCCTCCATGCGGGCGGCGATGGCGCCAAGACCCGCACAGGTATCGAACTCATCCAAGCGCGTAATGGTGCTAAGACAGCTACATCGGCCTTCTATCTCGACCCCGGCTCAGACGGCTATCGACAAGGTAAGGGCACATTGGCGGCCGGAGCCTACGATTACACTCTCCGCCGAGGTGGCAACCGCGGTATCGCCGATAGTTGGTACCTGACATCATCGTCCACTACCTCAGGTATCCGCCCGGAACCAATCGCCTATCTGGGCAACTTGGCGGCGTTGGGTTTGCTGCGCCAGAGCTGGCATGACCGAATTGGCGAAGCTCGCTGGAACGTTGATGGCGACCATGATCAGGCCGTTTGGGCGCGAGTGGTGAGTAACACTGAATCCAAACTAGCAGTCACTGGGGACAATTCGCTCGTGCAAGATAGTAGCAGTGTGCGTTCGGAGCAGTCGATGCTGCAGGTGGGCGCGACACTGTGGCAGTCCGCGGCCTCTCATTGGCAGTCAGGAGCAATGCTGGGTGCAGGGCGCGCAGTGAGCAATGGTGCAAACGCACTTGGGTTGTCAGCTACGGGGCGGGTCAACGCTCGTTTGGCCGGCGCCTACCTATCCTGGATGCAGAATCCAGGCGATGTGGAAGGCGGCTACATGGACAGCTGGCTGCAGTACATCGACCTTAAGAACCGTGTGCAGTCCACGGCCGGTCTGGGTCAAGAGCGCTACGACAGCTCGGCTTGGGCTCGGTCGATTGAACTTGGTTACAGCATCAGACTGCGCCCGGGTGCTCGCTCAGCGCTGTACCTGCAACCGCAGGTGCAGGCGACCTACGTCGACTACGAAGCCGACGACTATGTTGAATCCAACGGGACACGAGTGCATGACGCGAGCGCAGGTGGCTTGGAAACGCGGATCGGCGCACGGGTGTTCGGCCATGCCACTAACACCAGGTTTAATCGTGTGCAGCCTTTCCTGGAAGTAAATTGGTTGCGCTCCCATCACGACACCAGCATCAGCTTCGATGGGGACGTGGTGCGCAAGCATCTTCCGCGAGATCGGTACGAGGTCAAGGCGGGTGCAGAGCTCGAGCTCGGCAGTAGTTGGAGTGGCTGGGGCTCGGCTGGTCTGCAGAAGGGCCGGGGTGGATATCGCGATGTCATGGGGCAGATGGGCTTGAAGTTCCAGTTCTGAATGCCATTGAAGCTGTGGCGACCGAAGGCCGCCACAGTAGCGTGATCATTGAGCTGTCGATGTGGGATGCGGGAACAATGTATTTCACTCGCAAGGCATAGATGTGAATACGAGATCTTTCAGTCCGATTTGTTCGCCTAGCGGCCGACGACCGCAGATCACTGAATTCGATCAACGTTCAGTAGTCAGTCGGGAATGTCTGACCGAACTGAACAGCGATACTGGTTGGCTATCTGTGTAAACCCACCACGTTGTTCAGCGGGATTCTGAAATAGGCGGTTGGCTGTCGATTCTTATATGGGGTCGGTGCCAGTTGTGGTGATGCAGCCATTCAGGTAGCACGGCATCGAGTTGCTCTGACGAAGCGTACTCGCAGGCGTCGGTCCATTCGCGCAAGCTGGTCTGGATGAAGCGCTCAGCCTTACCGTTGGTTCGGGGGCAATGATGAGCGCGGCCATTTGCTAGGGATGGTCTGAACAATCAGCACTGAGTCCTGAATTTCCAGGTTCGGCCCGACCAACGACCGGCAGGCGCGCCAGATGTGCGGTTTTTCGCCGTTTGGTGGTGCCGGCAAACACCTGCGGACGGTTTGATCCCTATGCTGGCAGCAGCTGCCGGCGCACCATCCACAGATTGGACAGTGCAAGCAATGTCAGCACCTGTGCCGTGTTCTTGGCCAAGCCTCGGTAGCGTGCCTTGGTGTAACCGAACTGACGTTTGATCACCCGGAACGGGTGTTCGACCTTGGCACGCATGCTGGCCTTCCAGCTCTCCCAGCGTCCCAACTGTTTGCGTTCCCGCGCGTCGCCAATGGACCTGCGAGCGCTTGGCGGCGATGAAGAACATCGCCTTGCAGTTGGACAGCTCTGCACGCTTGTCCGCACCGGTATAGCCGCTGTCGCCGAACTCGCACTCTTCCTTGCCATGCAGCAGCGGGTCGGTGACCGTGACATCGCTGACATTGGCTGCCGTGCACTTGACGTGGTGTACCAGCCCCGAGAATTCATCAACACCGATATGCGCTTTCATCCCGAAGTACCACTGGTTGCCCTTGCGGGTCTGATGCATTTCCGGGTCGCGCGCCTTGTTGGTGTTCTTGGTCGAGCTGGGCGCGTGGATGATCGTGGCATCCACGATCGTTCCGGTGCGCAGGCTCTGGCGTTTGCGCGCAAGGTGCGCATTTACCGCCTCCAGCATCTTGGCCGCCAGACCATGCTTCTCCAGCAGACGACGGAAGTTAAGGATCGTGGTCTTATCCGGGATCACATCGAGCCCGCTGAGCCGGGCGAACAGCCGCATCGCAGCGATCTCGTACAGCGGCGCTTCCTCCACCCCGGATCGCTCAACGCGTACCACTGCTGCAGCAGGCGGATGGGCAGCATCGCCTCCATCGAATACGGCGGCCGGCCCACGCGACCTGAGCGTGAGTAGTGCGGTTCTAAGCCAGCAGTGCCTTCCAATGCACTACCTGCTCCATCTCCGCAAGGAACATCTCGCGCCGGGTCTGCTTGCGCTTGCCCAGTCCCTGGGCATCACCAATTGTCAGCTGCATCGATAGCTTCTCAACGTGTGCCGCCATTGTCTCTCAGGCGGCAGGCCAGAGCACGGCACCGCCGAAGTCGTTGTTCAGAGCATCCTTAGGGTGTAGCCTAGTCTGACATTATAAAACGCACGGATGAGGTCGGCTCGGATACTGGTAGGTCAGAAATCGTGGAAAGTGAGAGGCGAGGAAGTGGATTAATTCACGAATCATGTGATTTGAATAAGGGTTTTTATGAGCGGAATTAATGGAAAAGTGGCATTCATCACGGGCGCAAGTCGCGGAATCGGTGCGGCCACGGTGCGTCGATTAGCTCTTGAAGGCTATGCCGTTGCATTTACATTTGCGAACTCGGCTGATAAGGCCAATGCGTTGGTAAGTGAATTAAAAGTAAAAAATCAACGAGTAATAGCTTTGCAGGCCGACAATGCGAATGCCAAGCTCGTTTCTGAAGCAGTAAACCAAACAGTCTCGAAGTTTGGCCGCTTGGATGTTGTCGTGAACAATGCTGGCTCATTTCCCATGGGCGAAATAGGTTCGCTGTCCATTGATGATTTTGACCGAGCTGTCGCACTTAATATTCGGGGGGCTTTCATAGCAACCCAAGTGGCTTCGCTGGAAATGAAAAATGGGGGAAGGATTATCAACATTGGCAGCAGCCTGGTTGGACGAGCTTCCCGTTCTGGCATCAGCTTATATACCCTGTGCAAAGCTGCTATGGTTGGCTTCACAAAGGGAGTGGCAAGAGATCTAGGATCTCGTGGAATCACGGTGAACATTGTTCATCCGGGATCTACCGATACCGATATGAATCCCGCTGACGGACCCAATGCACACTTGAAAAAGTCTATTACCGCCTTGAACAGATATGGGCAACCTGAGGAAGTGGCAAACATGATTGCATGGCTGGCAAGCGAAGAGGCCGGCTTTGTGACAGGTTCAGAATTCACCATTGACGGTGGTGGTAACGCATAAAGGAGCTATGGATTACGTTCACGTTCCAAGTTATAAATTTCGGCTTGCCCGGCACTCAACCATGCGTTGACTCTTCATACTTTGTTGCGCTGTTGTGATGCGCCAATTGATTCTTACCATATTTTATTGAATTGTATATGAATATCCAAGAGGCGAGTCAGTGTACGCTTGAGTCTTTTCCTGAGGTTGTTCTTGATCGCGACAATTATTCTCAGGAACAGCTCCGCAACGAGCAGCAGGAGCTGTTTACCATCTTGATCGATCGTGAGAATGAATTTGGCTTTAATCCGGACGTTGCGGTGCACTATCCGGCTGAGGTCGCCGACGTACTGATCGATCCGGAAGGGTATCTAGAGCAGCGAATCGACATGGTCGAAGCACGCCGCGACCAGAAGCTTGCGCGCTCGGTGGTCCTGACCACCTACTCGGCGCTGAAGGGTCCCCTTATAGCGGCTGGGTATCAGGAGAGGGTGATCGATATGCCCGCCGGGCCTGAGGGGACGAGCTGGTACTGGCGTGAGTTGTCGCCGTATGGCGTTGGGAGCTTCTACCTCGAAGCAGTCGATGAGATGGATGAGAAGATTCAGCCCAGCTTCGTTGTTAAGCTCAATGATGAGCGCGGCCATTTGCTAGCAGGGATGTCCGGCTCAGTCTGGGAGCATAACGGTGAGCGCTATGCCTACATCTCCACCGTCGTCGCGCGCCGTGATGCGCCCGCAGGCGTAGGCGGACGGGTTGCGGAACGCGTTTGGAAATACTTGCGCGATCAGGGAGTGAAAAAAGCCCATCTAGGTACCCAGACCGCTGACCAATTCTATAAGCGGCACGGTTTCCAAGTCATTCACACGATTGTTCCGGAGCTGCGATTCAGGCAGCATAAGGATGGCCCTATCATTTGGTGTGACTTGGTCATTATGGAAAAGAGCTTTCAGTCAGAAGGCATCGGATAGATGCGCGCTCGTGGGGAAGGGCTGCTATGGGCTAGACACCCGGCGCAGCCTTCATCGTGTGGTTTATGCAGCCGCTGCAACGCACTCGACCTGTCCCCACGATCGCTTGAGCGCTAGCCCAATCCTCTAAGGATTGCTCTGAACAACGACTTCGGCGGTGCCGTGCTCTGGCCTTTGCGCGCGAGGTGCGCATTTACCGACTCCAGCATCTTGGCCGCCAGACCATGCTTCTCCAGCAGACGACGGAAGTTAAGGATCGTGGTCTTATCCGGGATCACATCGAGCCCGCTGAGCCGGGCGAACAGCCGCATCGAAGCGATCTCGTACAGCGCTTCCTCCATCCCTGGATCGCTCAATGCGTACCACTGCAGCAGCAGGCGGATGCGCAGCATCGCCTCCATCGAATACGGCGGCCGGCCCACGCGACCTGAGCGTGGGTAGTGCGGTTCTAAGCCAGCAGTGCCTTCCAAGGCACTACCTGCTCCATCTCCGCAAGGAATATCTCGCGCCGGGTCTGCTTGCGCTTGCCCAGTCCCTGGGCATCACCAATTGTCAGCTGCATCGATAGCTTCTCAACGTGTGCCGCCATTGTCTCTCAGGCGGCAGGCCAGAGCACGGCACCGCCGAAGTCGTTGTTCAGAGCATCCCTTAGACGCAGCGGCCGCGTCTTCATAAGGGCGAAAGGGATCGTCAAGAACTTCCCGACGCCGAAGGATCAGAAACATAAAGGTCGGCTGTCGAATATGACGTGCTTTTCCTCCCTGACCAGCTGCCTGTGTTGACGCTTCGAACCAGAGCAGCGCATGACCCGGGGTGCCCTCTTTTGGGTACCTTGCCCCATGAATTTGCTGCTCCGCAGACTGCAGGAAGCGATCAATGTCTTTCCATACAGGATTCGCAACACTGTGGAGTGTCCACGCTTCTGCAGATTTGCATGGACAGGCTGCGACTCACAACTGCCGTTAGAACAAGGCGCTTTTCCGCCTGTCCATGGAGTAGAAGTTGCAGGTGGGCGGTAGTCAAGTCGTCCAGTTCGACCCGGACCTCTTCGCCATAGCAACGAAAGTTGGCAATGCTAATTGCTTCCAAGCGCACATCTTCGCTCCCCCTGAGCGTCCTCCATGCAGCCAAGCCGGCCGCCCCTGGATAGTGCCCCGAGGCCGCGGAAGCAGCAAATGGGGCAATCTAACGGCCTGCGCAAGGTGCTAGCCTTCGGTGCCTAAGATGGCCCGCTACTCTTAACGTTTCATTCTTACGAGTGTGTCCCTGCCTCGCCAAACAAGCGTACGCTCTCAGCTCGTTCCGATACCCCTTGATCTGTAATCTGGGGCCCTACCCTGGAAGTACTATTCGGCATAGTTGGTACCCATGTGATTCACCATAGTTGGTGCATGCAGCACTGACTTTGCCAAACCGTCCATTTCCGCGAGGAAAGGGCTCTGACCCCGAACCCCGCGTTTTGCACTACATTGGTGCAATGTCCGACCCCTCTCCCCCGCCGTCCCTCGATGCCCTGGGCACGCCGCTGGCCTGGGCCGGGGCCGATGGCTGCATCGCCGGCTGCAATCCGGCGTTCGCCCGCTGGCTGGGCGTCAGCGCCCGGCGACTGCTGGGTCGCCCATTGGCCGCGCTGGAAGTGCAGGGCGAGGCACTGGCCCATTTCCTGGCCCGCGATGAGCGCGACAGCCTGCGCCTGAACCGGCTGGCGCTGGCGGTGCCCGGCGAAGCGCCGCGCTTCGCCGAGGGCTGGATGAGCCGCCGCGACGATGGTGGCTGGCTGCTGGAGGCGCATCCGGTCGATGAATTCCCCGGGCTGGACCCGACCCAGGCCCTGCCCAGCGCGCTCAGCGCGGCGCTGAAGGGCTTGGCCCACGAGCTGCGCAACCCGCTGGCCGGGTTGAAGGGTGCGGCCCAGCTGCTGGCCCGCCGCGCGGCCCAGCGCGAGGCCAGCGAACGCGAGCTGATCGAGCTGATCGGCTCGGAGATCGAGCGCCTCAACGGCCTGCTTGACCAGCTGTTGTCGCCGGCCCCGGCCGCGCCGCATGCGGAACTGAACATCCATGCCGCGCTGGAGCGCGTGCTGCGCCTGGCCGAGAATGAGGCCGGCTGGGCGGTGCGCCTGCAGCGCGACTACGACCCCAGCATTCCCGAATTCCACGGCGACGCCGACCGCCTCACCCAGGCGGTGTGGAACCTTGTGCGCAACGCGATCCAGGCCGGCGCCGGCAACATCACCCTGCGCACCCGCGTGGAGCATGGCGTGCGCATCGCCGAGCAGCTGCACACGCTGGCGCTGCGCCTGGAAATCGCCGACGACGGCCGGGGCGTGCCCGAGGAACTGGCCGAACACCTGTTCCTGCCCTTGGTGAGTGGCCGCGCCGAGGGTACCGGGCTGGGCCTGGCGCTGGCCCAGCAGGTGGCGCGCGAGCATCGCGGCACGCTGACCTACCGCTCGCGCCCGGGCCATACCGTGTTCACCCTGCTGTTGCCGATCGGCAACGGCGCCGCCCCGGCCGAGGAGGCCCCGCGCGATGTCTGAGTCCCCCACCACCGCGCAGCGCATCTGGGTGGTCGATGACGATCGTGCCGTGCGCTTCGTGCTGTGCACCGCGCTGCGCGAGGCGGGCTACCAGGTTGTCGATTTCGACAGCGCTGCGGCTGCCCTGCAGGCCTTGGGCGAAGGCGCGCCGCCGGCGCTGCTGTTCACCGATGTGCGCATGCCTGGCGACGATGGCCTGGTGCTGCTGGACAAGCTCAAGGCCGCGTTGCCGCAGCTGCCGGTGGTGGTGATGTCGGCCTATACCGATGTCGCCAGCACGGCCGGTGCGTTCCGCGGTGGCGCGCATGAATTCCTGTCCAAGCCGTTCGATCTGGACGATGCGGTGGCACTGGCGCAGCGGGTGTTGCCGGCCGTTGCACCGGCACTCGCGGCACCCGCACCTGCGGCGGAAGCGCATAGCGACCAGCCGCCGCAACTGGTGGGTGATACGCCGCCGATGCGCGCGCTGTTCCGCGCCATCGGTCGCCTGGCGCAGGCACCGCTGGCGGTGCTGATCACCGGCGAGACCGGCACCGGCAAGGAGCTGGTGGCCAATGCCCTGCATCGCGAATCGCCGCGCGCGCAGGGTCCGTTCGTCGCGCTCAATACCGCTGCAATCCCATCCGAGCTGCTGGAAAGCGAGTTGTTTGGCCATGAGGCCGGTGCCTTCACCGGTGCGCAGCGCCGCCATATCGGCCGCTTCGAGCAGGCCAACGGTGGCACGCTGTTCCTTGACGAGATCGGCGACATGCCGCTGCCGTTGCAGACCCGGTTGCTGCGCGTGCTGGCGCAGGGCGAGTTCTTCCGCGTCGGTGGCCGCGAACTGATCCGCGTCGACGTGCGCGTGGTGGCCGCCACCCACCAGGATCTGGAGGGACTGGTCGCGCAGGGGAAGTTCCGCGCAGATCTGCTGCACCGCCTGGACGTGGTGCGCCTGCAGCTGCCGCCACTGCGCGAGCGCCGCGAGGACATCACGCAATTGGCCAGCACCTTCCTGGCTGCCGCCGCACGCAAGCTGGATACGCCGCCGAAGCGCCTGACCGCCGCGGCCCTGCAGGCGCTGCGCGAGCACGACTGGCCGGGCAATGTGCGCGAGCTGGAGAACGTGTGCTGGCGGATGGCCGCGCTGGCCGCCGCCGACACCATCGGCGTGGCCGATGTCGATACCGCGCTGAACCGCGCGCGTGGGCGCCGCAGCAGTACCAGCGCAGCCGATCCGGGGCAGTGGGAAGCGCTGCTGGCCGAATGGGCGCGCCGCCAGCTGGCCGAAGGTGTGGAAGGGCTGCATGCGCAGGTGCGCGAGCGGGTCGACCATGCGCTGCTGGAAGCGGCGCTTCAGATTACCCATGGCCGCCGCGCCGAGGCCGCTGCCCGCCTGGGCCTGGGCCGCAATACGCTTACCCGCAAGCTGGGCGCCGGGCGCCGCCGCGGGGGCCATTGAACGGTCCCTGCACGCGATCCTCGCGCCCGCTTGCCGAACCGTTGATCGTTCATGGACGATGCAATGCTTAGTGTCACCTGCAAGGAGTCTTCGATGCGTCTGTCCTTTGCCATCCTGCCGTTGTCCGCCGCCGTGCTGCTGTCTGCCTGTGGCAGTGCGCCGAAGAAGGCCGAACCCACGCCGCCACCGCCGACCGTGGTCAGTGCTGCGAAGCAGGGCGAGGCCAATCTCGCGCCGGCCTCGGCCAGCATCGTCAGTGGCCGCATCGCGCTGATGGTGGAGCCCGGTGGCATCCACATCACCGGCCTGGTCGGTGGCCTGCAGCCGATGCAGCAGGCCGGCTTCCACATCCATGAGCGCGGCGACTGCAGTGCGGTGGATGCCAGCAGTGCCGGCAATCACTTCAATCCCGGTGGCGCTGCGCATGGCCGCGCCGGCACCGGCAAGCACCACCTGGGCGACATGGACAATCTGCGTGCCGATGCCCAGGGCCGCGCCAACGTCGATATCCACGTCAAGGGGGTTACCCTTGGCGGAGGCGCCGCCACCGATATCGCCGGACGCGCACTGGTCGTGCATGCCAACGCCGACGACTATCGCAGCCAGCCCGCCGGCAATGCCGGCGTCCGCATCGCCTGTGGCGTGATCCGGGTCGTCCGCTGATCACTGCAGGCATCATCGAGGGAGAGATTCCAATGCGTCTGATCCACACTTCGCTGTTTGCGG